>CAXGBX010000112.1:0-7123 GCA_964008195.1 uncultured Flavobacteriaceae bacterium | reverse complement strand
ATCCTTATTTTCAGTCTTACGGATAATATTTAGTTTTTTTGAAACTCCAGATTCAGTAAAATTGTGAGAGGCAATGAGTTCATTATTAAGCAAACTATGTTTGGTCAATATACTTTCAATTAACGCAGATGTTGCCAGAGAGTGCCCGTAATATCCTTTAAAACTATTTACAGGTATAGATTCCAGTCCCGCGCGGTAAAAGGCAATAGACTCCATCTCATCGTTGTAAACAGTCGCAGTTCCATGTGCCGAGAGGTAATCAATTTCTGAAGAGTCTATATTGTTGTTTTTAAGCAGTCTGAAAATACTTTGATACAAACCTTCTCCCGTTCTACTGGGACCAGAAATATGGTTCGCGTCATTGCAAGTGTACGTGTCTATATATTCTACTTTCTCTTTAGTGCCGGAATTAGCAGGACCAATTAATAGAGCGGCGGCAGCCTCTCCAAGACTCACTCCTTGCCTATCATTGGAGAAAGGCCTGCAGGGTAACGGACTAATTGCCTGAAAAGAATTGAAACCTGAAAGTACAAATTCTGAAACCAGATCCCCACCGGCAACAATAACATTCTTAAACTTATCGACGCTTATAAAATCGTTGGCGGTTTTAATCGCTAAAGCGCCAGAAATACAGGCATTCGAAACTACAATAGGTTTTTCCTGAAAGTCAAAAAAATCGGCAACTACATTTGCCATTTTCCATAAATAGATCCTATCTGACGGAAATTTGTTCTTTCCTAAAAGATCTATATTGCCCTTTGTAGTGGAAATTATAAGTCCGGTAGCGGTAAGATCTTTTAAAGAAGATTGCTTTATAACCTGATTGATCGCCAGGATAAGTAATTTTTCTAGTTTGGTATAAGCTGAAGGATCTCCAAGTACACTAAACTTTTCGTCGATAAGTTCTGTTTCGATTAATCCGGCGTAATAACCATTTTCAAAAAATCTTGAATTATCATGAAATTTTATTGCTGATTCTGAATTTCTAATTGCTCGCAGATTTTCATCTGTACCGAAGCCTAAAGGAGAAATTATTGAATCATTTAAAAGGTAATTTCGGCTCATTTAATCAATCCCATTTTCTTTTTCCAATCTAAGAAAAACGGTGGATTGTTAAGTACCAATTCTGAATTTTTATCTGTAAAAACCTGAGTAGTTTTTCCGGTACAAATAAGTTTTCCGGAGGAGATTATTTTATAATGAAAGATCATCTTGGCCGCTGCAGCATTTTGAAAGCTGGTTTCGACTTGAAATTCATCGTTATATTTTAGTGGAAGTTTATGCACGCATTCAGTTTTTACAATTGGAGTGGAAAAATCATATTTCTTTGCATCCAGATAGGAAATTCCATGTTTCACGCAAAAATCCTCTCTTCCTACTTCAAAATATTTAAAATAATTGCCATGCCAAACGATCTGTAAAGGATCACATTCATGAAAGCGGACTTTCATTTGTAGAATAGTACTCAACTTTAAATCACTCATTCTACCGTTACGGTTTTCATTTCTGAAGTTGCGATCACAATACCTTTTTCATTCTCGGTTCTGGCAGAAACTGAAGTTACATTCATAATTTCATGAAGTATCTGTACGTATGTCTTGAGTTTTTCGCCAATTTCTGGCAATCCAAAGATTTCAACAGTTTTGATCACGCCAATAAACCCGGTTTTAGGTTTTGTTTGTCCGCTTAATGAACCCTGATAGCCTCTATGCAAAGACATACTTTGCGCCATATGCTCAATCAAACCGCTTTCAATAAGCTTATTTTCGTCCAGCAATACATTATTTTCAGGAACCGTAAAACCAGTAACTCCGGTTAATGCGGTATATTCAAAAAGTGTATCTACAAAAACGAAAGGTTCCTTTTGCGGAATTAACTTAATGATCTCCTCATGCGAGGTAATTGGATGATGTAAAAGGTTCTCTGCCATTTTTAACTAAAATCGTTCCAGTAATCGTAGTAGTTATACCACTGATGAGGATATTTTCTTACCATTTTTTCCAGATCGTCAAGATAAGATTTTAATATTTCCTGAGCAGAAAACTTTTCAGGTTTATAAGGTCGGGCATAAAAATGATAATGAAAATTCTTCTCTCGCATTAGATGAACAAACAACACCGGAATTTTATTTCTTCCAGCCAGTTTAAAAGGTCCCTGGGGAAATTTCACCCTTTCGCCAAGGAATTCAGCTTTATAGGTTTTTGAATGTTCTAAATACCTGTCAGCTGCAAAAACCAGTAATTCATTATTTGCAAGCGCTTCTTTCATTTTAAAGATATGACTCAGGTCTTCGCTCAAAACAATAAGTTTCACTTCTGAAGTTCCCGTGACAGATTCCAGGTAATTCTTGATTTGTCGATGCTCAAAATCTGTCACCACTAAATTCACCACAGCATCTGAATGTCTCTCTTCAAAAAAATGTTTAGCCAGATTAAAATTTCCTATGTGGGCAGTAAGGAGAATCCCTCCTTTCCTCTGTTTTAATAAAGCGTCAATATGCTCTACCCCGTCAAATTCAAACGTGAATTTATGTTTCAATCCACTGGTAATTGCAACCCGATCTAACTGAATCCTCCCAAAAGTAAAATAACTTCTGTATACATTTAAAGCAGATCTAATTGGTGAATAACCCAAACGTTTTCGGAAAAGATAATAGGTGCTTTTAGTGGAATTGAAAGAAAAGAAAATAAAGTATAGCGCCACAAAAAGAAGGACAAAATATGCCGAATATAAGCCAGCTCTTTTAATTATTTGCACATATATACGGATGCCTAAAAGGGTACCTCGCGATTTTCCATCCCAGGTTGCCATAAATCTATGAGTATAATCCCCCGTTAATGTTGATCACTTCGCCTGTGATATAAGAAGATTTTTCTGAAGCCAGGAAACTAACCAGATTCGCAACTTCTTCGGCTTCTCCGAATCGATTTAAAGGAATATGCTTTTTAAGCTCATTTTCATCAAAATCCAGGGTCATATCAGACTGAATAAATCCCGGTGCCACCGCATTTACAGTGACCTTTCTTTTTCCGATTTCCTGAGCAAGTGCTTTAGTAGCTGAAATCATGGCTCCTTTTGCGGCAGAATAATTTACCTGTCCCGGATTTCCCTTGAGTCCTGAAAGTGACACAATATTTATTACCCTCCCATATCGTGACCTGAGCATATCTTTCAAAACCGTTTGAGTAACATTATAAAAACCATTTAAACTGGTATCGATTACAGAATCCCAGGCTTCCTTATTAGTAAAAATAAACAGGCCATCTTTGGTGATTCCGGCATTATTTATCAAAATTTCAATCTTCGCTTCAGGATTTTTAGATTTCCATTCATCAATACATTGCTGGGTAGATTCTTTATCTGAAACATCAAATTTCAAAATATGGCATTTAACCCCAAGGTCTAAAATTTCAGCCTGAGTCGTTTTTGCAGCTTCAGTATTCGAATTATAATTGAGAATAATATTATAATTAAGATCATTAGCCAGCTTTAGACCAATTGCTTTTCCAATTCCTCTTGATCCCCCGGTAACCAATGCATACTTCATAATTAGTAGGCTTCGTTATTTTTTAAATATTCTTTTAAACCTGTGATTTCTTCATACAGAGGTCGGTCTTCTTTTATCTGCGGAATAATATCTCTTAATTTCTCCAGTTTTGACCTGGTAGCAGAAGATAATTTCTCATCAAAATTTAGAAAATATAAGGCCTGAATGATCGTCGCCAGTTCGGTAGCGAGTACTTCAAAACTATTTTCAATCACCTTTTTGGTCATATTTGCTGAATTTGCTCCCATACTTACAATATCCTGATTATCATTATTATTAGGAATACTATGTACATACATAGAATTAGAAAGCATTTGATTTTCAGCAGTAGTAGAAACAGCGGTAAATTGAGCGCCCTGCATTCCGAAATTCAGTCCCAGTTTTCCCATATTTACAAAAGGCGGAAGAATATCGTTCAGTTTAGAATTCAGGAGATAATTCAATTGTCTTTCAGCCAGCATAGATGTTTTTGTAACCGCTAAACGCAGTTTATCCATTTCTAAAGAGACATAATCTCCATGAAAATTCCCTCCATGATACACATGTTTGGTTTCAACATCTATAATAGGATTGTCATTGGCGGAATTCACTTCCTCCATTAAGATCTTCAGAGAAGTATCTATCGTATCAGACACCGGGCCCAATATCTGCGGAACACACCTTAAGCTGTAATATTCCTGAACCTTCTCCTTGAAAAATGAATTTTTATCGGCTCCATTGGAATAAAGATGATCATTCCTGTCGCGGGTAAGCTTTGAATCCTTAAGATGCTCCCTCATCTTACTGGCGATTTTCTGTTGTCCTTGATGAAGTTTCGAGCAATTCAACTCTTCAGAGAGATGATCATCATAAGCTTCTACGATCTCATTTATAACAGAACTACAAAATACTGCCCAGCTCAATAATCTTTCTGAATAAAGAAGGTTCACGATACCAATTCCAGTCATGGCAGAAGTACCATTCATAATAGCAAGCCCTTCCCTGATTTTTATTTTGGCAGGTTGAATATTTAACTCGTCAAAAACAACCTTAGTTTCTCTTCGTTTCCCTTTGTAAATCACCTCTCCCTCTCCAATTAAGACGAGCGCAAGATGTGCCAGCTGAACCAAATCACCTGATGCCCCTACTCCGCCATGTTCAAAAATAACCGGAGTAACTTCCTCATTAATTAAAGTACTCAGCGTTTCTGCGACAGAGCTATGAATTCCCGATTTCCCGAGACATAAGGTATTTAATCGCGCGAGCATTAAGGATTTCACGTATAATGGATCCATTAATGCACCAGCCCCCGAAGAATGGCTTCTTATAAGATTTAGTTGTAATTTAATCTTATCCTCATCCTGGATTTTATACTGAGCCATGGGTCCAAAACCCGTGTTTACGCCATAAATAATCTTATTGTTTGAAAAATCCTTTAGAAATTCAAAACTTTCATTTAGTCTTGTTTGAGCCATTTTACCAAGATCAATTTCTACATTATTAAAAAGGACCTGATAAAAATCAGTAATTTCAAGTGCATTATCTAAATTCAGCATATACCGTTTCTGCTAGTAATTATAGGTTTGGGATCGCTGTTAAAGCTTTTAACAAATGTAGTATAATTAATAGAAAACACTAGAAAAGACTATGATTGAAATTATTCAGAAACAAAGTTGATATAGTATTCAATTTAAGGGAAGATAAATTTAATCTTAACAAAGCTTACGGAGTTTTATTAAAAAGTTAGCTTTAATAATCCCGCTAAATATATCGATTATAGATACCTACATTTGAAAAGGTTGATATCTAATATTGACCTTTTGCTTATATCTCAAAAAAAGTCCTGGGTAACTATTCAGGGCTTTTTTAATATCTTTTCGTGGTTTCAATTCCTAGTTTCTCTTTATGTTTGTTTTCAAATTCCACTTACAACTTTATGAAAAATGAAATCAGGGATATTGTAATTATTGGAGCCGGACCTTCAGGAAGCGTTGCTGCAGGCTATTTAGAAAAGAAGGGTGCTTCCATAATAGTGCTGGAAAAACAAAAATTTCCCAGGTTTAGCATTGGTGAAAGTCTTATCCCAAGATGTATGGATAATTTTGAAGAAGCCGGATTTATAGATGTTTTAAAAACTCAGGAATTTCACAAAAAGCATGGCGCACGTTTTATCAGGGATAATGAGATTGCTGAGTTTGATTTCAGTAAAAAATTTGGAGATGGATGGGATTGGACCTGGCAGGTTCCCAGGGGAGATTTTGATAAGGTCCTGACAGATAATTTGAACTCTAGGGGAGTTGATATTAGGTTTGAAACGGAAGTAACTGCAGTTTCTTACACCGATAATTTTTGGACGATCAAAACCAGGAACTATAAAGGGGAAGAATATGAAATCACCTCTAAGTTTATCATCGATTCCAGCGGCAATGGTCGTGTTCTTGCTAAACACTTAGATTTGGAAGCTCCTCCAAAAATTGAAGATCATTCTTCTATTTTCACTCATATAAATGAAACTTACAGGCCTGAAGGTATAGAAGGTTCACAAATAACTTTTGAAGTTTTAAATACCAAAACCTGGTTTTGGTATATCCCATTCTCCAATGGAAATTCCAGTCTTGGATTTGTAGGTCCCAATTCGTGGTTTGAGAAATTTAGCGTAAACACCCCGGAAGCCTTTGAACAAATGCTTCTGGAAACCAATTATTATAAAGACAGGTTTGACAAATATCCTTTTAATTTTGAACCAGTTCTGTACAATAACATTTCCAGTAACGTGAAATATATTCATGGAAACGGGTTTGCATTAACGGGTAATTCCGCAGAATTTCTTGATCCTGTATTTTCTTCGGGGGTAGCCTTTGCTACTGAATCTGGTCTATTAGCCGCTAAACTTGCTTTCAGGGAAATAAATGGTGAAATGATAGATTGGGAAAATGAGTACTCAAAATACATTAAAAAAGGAGTAGAAGTATTTTCTACTTATGTAAAGGAATGGTATTCGGGGAAACTTCAGGACATATTTTTTCACCCCTACCCCAATCCTCAAGTGAAAGAACAAATATGCGCTGTTTTAGCCGGATATGTATGGAATACGAAGAATCCTTTTGTAAGAAATCATAGTAGAATATTAGAAAATCTCCACAAACTTATAAACAAAGAAAAAATTGCTTAATTTTTTTTATGGCTTAGAGTACTGAAGTCAAGTTATTTAAATTAAGCACTAAAGTTGCTTATCCAAAATATAGCGAAAAAAGAAATAAAAGGTTTGGATGGCTTACAAGTAAAAGTTACATTTGCAACCGCAAAAATACTTGCAAAGTTCTTAAACATTGGAGAGGTGGCAGAGTGGTAATGCAGCAGCCTGCTAAGCTGTCATCCTTCGGGATGCCCGGGTTCGAATCCCGGTCTCTCCGCTAGATTTTTAGTCTGCGGTTTTTTATTCTCTTTTTCACCTGAAAAATCGGGATAAATTTCCTCCGATTCCCGGCTACTTTTATAAGTGATTTGGAACGGAAAAGGCTAAAAATAGATTCTAATTATTCGGGGTGTAGCACCTCGACAAGCTCGGTACAGGCTTCGCCCGGAACCGGGATACTA
>CAXGBX010000111.1:0-7129 GCA_964008195.1 uncultured Flavobacteriaceae bacterium | reverse complement strand
AAAAGTATCTGCATCCATCCCCAAAATGGTATAAACATAAAATGATACCACCGATATTAAATTGGAAGAAAAAGTATTCTGGCTGTAATTAAGGGGTTGATACTCCCTGTAACTAAAGCTAAATTGCTCATCATTGAAGTTAAAAACAGGAGAGATCAAAGAAGTTCCATAGATAGGTCTCGAAGATTGCACCTGAATGGTACCATTAAAGTTCTCCCCTTCAAAACTATTAATGGTGATGAACATACTACAGTTGATACGTTCATGATTTTGAAAGTTTTGATCTGTCCAGGTAGTTTGATTTACAAATTCATTAAGAGAACGCTCCAGGGTTTTGAAAACCGAAAGATTGGTTTGCCCGGTTTGCTCTGCATTTACTATGATTTCACAATTGAGCTGTTGCGCAGTACTTAACTGCAACCCAACAAAAAATAATATAAATGTAAAAATCTTATGCATTGAGTAATTGTATAATCTCCTTTAAAATATCAGTAGCGACTTCTTTTTTAGATTTCAGTTCAAAATCCTTCTTCCTATCCGGATAAATGAAACTCACTTTATTGGTATCACTTTTAAATCCTGCACCTTTATCATTCAATGAATTTAAAACAATAAAATCAAGATTTTTCTTTTTCAGTTTTTTTCTTGCATTCTCAACTTCGTTGTTTGTCTCCAATGCAAAACCAACCAGTTTTTGATTCGTTCTCTTTTTACCTAAACTTGCCAGAATATCCTCCGTTTTGGTTAACTCTAAAGTCAAAGACTCATCGTTCTTTTTGATCTTTTGATCTGCTACCATTTTAGGTTTATAGTCAGCAACGGCAGCTGCAGCAATAAAAACATCAGAATTTTCAAAATTAGAATGAGCGGCTTCGTACATTTCCCTGGTACTGGTTACTCTAATCAATTTGATATTTCCACCTTCTATATTTAGATGAGTTGGACCAGAAATAAGAGTAACCTCAGCGCCCAGCTTACTTGCAGCTTCAGCAATTTCATAACCCATTTTTCCGCTGGAATGATTCCCTATAAAACGAACAGGATCTATAGCTTCGTATGTTGGACCCGCCGTTATTAGTATTTTTCTTCCCTTTAATGGTAGATCTTCAGAATAATGATTTTCGATAAACTGAACAATCTCTTCCGGCTCGGCCATTCTACCTTCCCCATGTAAACCGCTGGCAAGCTCTCCGTCGCCTGCAGGAATCATGATATTCTCATATTCCTGTAGTTTTTGAAAACTATTCTTTGTTGATGGATGCTTGTACATATCCAAATCCATCGCCGGGGCAAAAAATACGGGACACTTCGCTGAAAGATACGTAGCCAGTAAAAAATTATCACTATTTCCCGATGCCATTTTAGAAAGTGTACTTGCTGTGGCAGGGGCTATAAGCATGAAATCGGCCCAAAGGCCGAGTTCAACGTGATTGTTCCATGTAGCATTTTCATCTTCCTCATCTGTAAATGAAGAGAAAACCTCATTTTTAGACAGTGTGGAAAGTGTAAGCGGAGTGATAAATTCTTTAGCAGCAGGTGTCATTACTACTTTAACTTCTACACCTGCTTTTACAAATAGACGTACTAACGCTGCAGTTTTAAAGGCGGCAATACCACCGGTAATACCCAATAAAACTTTTTTGCCTTTAAGTACAGACATACCTGAATTAGATTCTATTCTTCGATCGTATCTTTAGTGTTGCGGTAATAGATCTTGTCTTCTAACCATTCCTGAATTGCCAGGGATTGTGGTTTCGGCAATCTTTCATAGAATTTAGAAACTTCAATCTGCTCCTTATTTTCAAAGATTTCATCAAGGGAATCATTATAAGTAGCAAATTCATCAAGCTTCTCTAATAATTCTTTCTTTATCTCACCGTTGATCTGCACAGCTCTTTTAGCAACTATTGAGATCGCTTCATAAATATTTCCGGTAGGTGCATCTACTTTATTCTTATTAATAGTAGTTGTGTTTACCGGCGCATCAATTTTCTTAAAATCCATCATTCCTAAAATTAAAAATTTTGTAAGCTTTTATCAATCTCTAAAAGAGCATCTTCCAATTGTGGAGTGTATTCCCCTTCAGGATAATATTTTTTGTATGATTTATAAAATTCCTTGGCCTGGTTCAACCTTTCTTCCATTAAAACTTCAAAACTATTAATGGCAAGTCTGTAAGCCGAATCAAACCTGTAGTAATAAGCAGCTTCTCTAAATGGAGAACCTGGATAATTTGCTATAAAATTATCAAAAGAGGCAATCGCCGCTTTATAATACTCAGTATGGTGATATTGTTTGGCAATTTCATAAGCTTTCCTTTCCAGCTTAACTCGCAGCTCAGTAGCCATTTTGTTCGCTTCTTCATTGAATTCGCCTTCAGGATAGGTATTCAAGTATATCTGGAGCTCTTCAACTGCTTTTCTGGTATCTGTTTGATCCAAATTGTAACGTGGTGAACGATAAAAATAACTAGCAGCTACCTTATAAGATGCCTCTTCAGCTTTTTGACTATCTGGGTACAATTGTAAGAATCTTTCAAACTGAAATGGAGAATTGAAATAATCTCCTAACTGATAATACGTATCTGCCAGCAAAAATACCAATCTCTCCCCTTGAGGCTTACCACGAAATTCAGGTTCAATTTGCTCCAGTAACCTTAAGGCTTTTTTTAGCTTTTTATTACTATCTTCTTCCTTGCCTTCATTATATAATTGCTCTGCTGCCGTATATTTTGGAGCAGTTTCTTCACTCTTAAGAAGTTTCTGGTACTCACTGCAGGATAGCGTTACCATTAACAGCCCTAAAACAAGAATTCCTTTTTTCATGATACGTAAAAACATCTGGCAAAAATACATTTTTTGTTACTATAAAAAAAACTTTCCTAAACTACTCAATTAACCCTCAAATCAGGAATATATTGTCATAGGAATCTCTTTTAGGAAGATATTGATTAAAAGTTATTCATAAAATGATCAATCCTCTTTTGCAAAACATCAGTCGCTTCTATCAAAGGAAGTCGTAATTTATTGTTAATCATACCTTTTTTAGCTAGCAGAGCTTTGATCCCGGCAGGATTTCCTTCAGCAAAAATTAGGTCTATAGAAGGTGCTATTCTATAATGCAACTTATATGCTACTGAAACCTCTCCCTTAAGTCCTGCACTTACCATATTGGAAAATTCTTTTGGTAATCCCTGTCCAATCACTGAAATCACTCCTTTTCCACCAGCAAGAATCATTGGTAAAGTGATCATATCGTCACCTGAAATCACTTTGAAATCATCTGGGACCAAACTAATGAGCTTCATCGCCTGAACTATATCTCCTGCTGCCTCTTTTACCCCTATCACATTTTCCAGGTTTCTTGCAATTCTATTAATGGTTTCAGGCAATACATTTGAAGAAGTTCTACCAGGTACATTATAAAGAATAATAGGTAAAGGTGATGCTTTTGAAACTGCCTCAAAATGACGATAAATACCTTCTTGTGTAGGTTTATTGTAATATGGAGAAACTGAAAGTATTGCATCAAAGCCGTCAAGATCGCTAGTTTCTAGCTCCTCTACCACACCAGCAGTATTATTTCCACCTACTCCAAGAACTAGGGGCAATTTCCCTGCATTTGCTTCTTTTACAACCCTCTTTATCAATTCTTTTTCATCTTGTGTAAGCGTTGCACTCTCGGCAGTTGTACCCAGCACCACAAGATATTCTATCCCATTTTCTATCTGATTTTTTACCAGATTCCTAAGGGCTTCAGTATCTACAGATAAATCCTCTTTAAATGGAGTAATAAGCGCTACTCCTGTTCCAACAAAGGCTTCCATCAATTATTATTTTTTATGATTTTTATATATTTTAAAACTTGCTGCTCAAAAGCATTAATTTCTTTGGTTTGAATTTCCACATCATACATCGCGTATGTATCAGGAGAATTACCAATTTTAACCGCAGCGCTGGTCTCTGCTGCAAGCAGGTATCCAATTTTACTTTTTTCAGAAAAATAACAGATTAAAAATTCGAATTTCTCCTTAGTAAAAGCTCTTATTGCTTCCATCTTAAAATGACCTGAATATGAAATTTCTTCCGGCTTCAAAAAATCGACTTCAAGGTCTTCCGAAATTCTATCAGCATGCCCGAAAACTACAATTTTGAAGTCACTTTTCTTTACTTCCAGAGATTTGTAAAGTTCGGTCAATGCTTGTTTTGAATCAAAACTTTCAGCATCAATAATCAAACCTATCTTTCCTGAAGAAGCATCTGATAAAACAGCTTTATTACTCAAAGTTTTTTTAATCTTATTTGAATAAATAATGCTTTTTAATGTATCAGCGATCATCATTTAGATTAAGTGGCGCAAATGTAAGCAATTTCCGCAATGAACAAAGAAGTTTAGAGCGTACTAAAAGAGCGTAATGCAGGAATATAACAGCTTCGAGAATTTTGTAAAATGTAGTTATCTCAAATCAGGTTGATTAACCTCAACTTTCTTTCTTTAGTGGTAAAAAAACGGAATGTTAGTATGATTGCACTTAAACTTAAAAAATGCTGCATCAGTAGCACACTGGTATCTGGAAAATAAAAAAGCACCATATCCCTTAAAATATCTGAAACTACCAGGGCCATCATCATGGCAATGAAGTAAACAGATTTTCTCGAATATGAATTTAAGTAATAGATAAGCCCAACGATAACAAAAATGAGAAGATTGAGATAATATATGAGATAAAAAGTAAACTCAATCATCCCATTCATATGCACTTCCAGTTCCTGTAGGTGCAAAAACCCAAAATATGCGTTCCCGCTAATTAGCAGAAAAAAGAAAAAGAGCATGAATTTATTTCCAGTTTCTCTATAAGTGTACCTTAAAGCCTCTCTTATAAGAAAGGTATAAGAAAACATATTTAAGAAAATGGATAGGAAATAAATGAAGCTTATATTTTTAAAATATCGCAATAAAATAGCCAGAATGGTCAAGGTTATAAATGCAGAAATATTGATATTCCTAAAATCGAGCTTCTTAAAAAACCTATAAATAAAGTTATAAAGATTGAAATCTCAGAGACACGTGCAAGCCACACAATATTATTGAATATTGCATATAGGTTTACAAACATAAGTGGCAGGCAAAAAAAAATGCAAAACCGGCTAAGCTTCATAAAGGTGAAATGGGTGGCTAAATATATAAAATTTTAGATTTGTTTGATACACTGCTTTTGCTTTCTGTTTTTACAATTAACAAAAAACTTAAATGAATTAATCTAATCAAATTCTACTGTTTCATAAGCTTAGTGTTTTCAATAAACTCATTATATATCAACTCTGACTTCCCATTCCTGTGAATAGATTAATTTTATATTTGCAACACATTTTTTCAGACTATGAAACTCTATACCATTCTTTTAATTGCATTTACCGCAATTATGATATCCTGTAAAACCGAAAAGACGGAAGTAGTTAGCGTAGATACTACTCGTATTACTATTGACAGCTCTTTAGAAGAAGATGCCCAGATTTCAGAATTCATCCAACCCTACAAACAACACCTTAACGCTACACTGGATTCAACGCTGGTACACAATCCTAATTTGCTATCTAAAAGTGATGGCGATCTCAATACAGCCATTGGCAACTTAATGGCAGATGCGGTTTATATACAGGCAAACCCGGTCTTTAAAAGAAAAACAGGAAAGGAAATCGATATGGTTTTGCTTAATCATGGAGGCATCCGTGCTGAAATACCTGCGGGAAATGTCACCTCAAGAACTGCCTACGAGATTATGCCTTTTGAAAATGAGATCGTTGTAGCTGAACTTACAGGAAAGAAAATAAAGCAAATGTTGAAGTACCTGGAAAAAGCTAAAACCGCTCATCCGGTAAGTGGAATCAAGATCCTTGTAGACAGGAATTATAGGACTATAAATGCAACGATTAACGGAAGTGAGATAAAAGATGATAAAACCTATTTTGTAGCCACTTCAGACTATCTCGTAAATGGCGGGGATAATATGGTTTTTTTTAAGAATGCCAAAAGTTTGCACAATACAGATTACAAGATTAGAAATGCCATGATAGATTATTTTAAAAAGATTGATACTATAAAGGCAAAAATCGATGACCGTTACCTAAGAAATTAGAAAATGAAAAGAAGGGACTTTATTCACAATACCGCGGCAGCAACAGCTTTTTTAGGATTTAGCGGACTTTCAGCACTGTCATTTAAACCTGAAACCAGAAAACATATCACAATTTTACACACTAACGATGTGCATAGCCATATTGAAGCATTCGGGCCCGAGGCTGGTAGAAATGCAAATCTTGGAGGTGTAGCCAGACGAGCCACACTGGTTGAAAAAATCAGAAAAGAAAACCCGAATACACTACTACTTGATGCCGGTGATATTTTCCAGGGCACTCCCTATTTTAATTTTTATGGCGGTGAACTGGAATTTAAATTAATGAGCATGCTAAAGTATGATGCTGCTACCATAGGGAATCATGATTTCGATAATGGAATAGAAGGCCTTTATGCTCAATTACCGCATGCGAAATTTCCATTTATCAGCTCCAACTACGACTTTAGTAATACTATCATGGACGGGCAGGTTAAAGATTATAAGACCTTTATGAAAGATGGCGTAAAGATTGGGGTTTTCGGTCTGGGAATTGAACTGGATGGTCTTGTAGGAAAAAAACTGTATAAAGAAACTAAATATCTGGATCCAATTGAGATCGCTACAGATACTTCCAGAATTTTAAAAGAAGAGGAACATTGTGACCTGGTGATCTGCCTTTCTCATTTAGGCTATGAATACTCCACTAGCAATAAGGTTTCAGATATAAAAATAGCCCGGAATACTGAAAATATCGATCTGATTATTGGCGGACATACGCATACATTCCTGGAGAAACCTACAATCGAAAAAAATAAAGTCGGGAAAAAAGTTCTTGTAAATCAGGTGGGTTGCTACGGACTTTATTTAGGCCGAATTGATTTCTATCTCGATTCAGAAAATAATATAGAAGCTGACGGAGTGAAAATTGCGGTAAATTGAAAGCAAAAATCAGGCTTACGATAATCCTAAATTTTTCCTCAATTCTGTCAGGAAATAGAAAGAACGTCACCCTGA
>CAXGBX010000110.1:0-7134 GCA_964008195.1 uncultured Flavobacteriaceae bacterium | reverse complement strand
ATGATCTGCATAATCCCAGAGTTGGGGTTTTTGGGTTTGTCCAAATTCCACCATTTCTTTATCGCCATTATTCCAAACAATACATTGAATTTTATCTTTATTATTTTTTAAAATCTCCTCAAGTTCTTTTTCACCTTTATATTTTTCATAGAAAAGTGTGGCGATAGGAGAACCAAAGCTATCATCTTCCTTGAGCATTAAAAACCCGT
The DNA here is from genome assembly GCA_964008195.1 of uncultured Flavobacteriaceae bacterium. Taxonomy (GTDB): domain Bacteria; phylum Bacteroidota; class Bacteroidia; order Flavobacteriales; family Flavobacteriaceae; genus Christiangramia. The sequence goes on along the minus strand of CAXGBX010000110.1, from coordinate 6,925 downwards.
TATCGAGCAGTTTGAATTCGCTCATTAAATAAACAGCCTTATTATAATCATAATTATTAGCGTATTTATCCTGATTGATTATAGGGTTCCACTTATACATTGCTTTAAAGAAAGCGTCAAAATCATAGTTTTCTGGCACATATAATTTTGAAACATTTCTACAACCAAGGCCATAATATCTAAAAATATCTTCGCTTAGCTTTTCCAGGTCTTCCTTTGTTTCTTTGCCAGTTATAACAGCTACTGAATTTCTGTTTTTTCTAATTATGCTGGGCTTATTCTTGAAGTAATATTCAAAATATCTTGCTGTATTATTACTTCCTGTAGCAATCACAGCATCAAAATTAGTAAGCCTATCGTTGGTGAACTTAATCCGGTTTTCATAACGGCTATCTAAATTCATCAGATAAGAGGCAATGACCGGAAGTAATTGTTTGTCACTTGCAGATAGTTTAACTAAAACTTTGTGACCTGTAACCAAAACAGAAAGAAAATCGTGAAAACCAACTAATGGAATATTTCCAGCCATAACAATTCCCACAGTTTTTCCCCCGCTTTTTGAAAGATCATATCCTCCCAGCCACCATTTTAGATTCTGGGGAGTTAAGGCTTCGCTCCACTGCTGTAATGAAAAGATGATATTCTCCCGGGTGAACCATCCGTTGTGATGAATGGCAGCATCAATTTTTTGATTCATCTCTGTGAAATAAAGATCATTGCCTGGAAGATCCTCATTTTGCAATGATTTTGAGACCTGAAACTGTTTCAGAAATTTTCCTAATGTGACTAGATGTGATTTATGGTCGTCAATTGTCATCGTCTTATTTGGTTAAGAGTGCGTCCTATGTTAAATTTGTAGAGCGAAATTAAAGTTTCCTCAGCTTAAAACCATAATTTTTACTAAAAGCTGATGGTCTTTTTTCGTTCAGTTTTTAAATTTACAAATAAAAGAAGAGCTATGGCAATTGTAATAACCGATGAATGTATAAACTGCGGGGCTTGTGAGCCAGAATGTCCTAATACCGCAATTTATGAGGGTGCTGATGACTGGAGGTATGCTGATGGAACCGATTTGGAAGGTAAAGTAGTACTTCCAAACGGTAAAGAAGCCGATGCAAATGAAGCACAGGAACCTATTAGTGATGAATTATACTACATTGTACCAGATAAATGTACTGAATGTCAGGGATTTCATGAGGAGCCTCAGTGCGCAGCTGTATGCCCGGTAGATTGTTGTGTGCCAGATGATGAACATGTAGAGAGCGAAGATGAGTTATTAGCAAAACAACGCTTTATGCACCATGATGAATAGAGAAATAGCTATTAAAAATAAAAATCCCCACTGAGAAGTGGGGATTTTTATTTTTAATTATTTGTCATCTATATTCCGCTTAATTTTTTCAATTGCGTTTTGAATGGATTTTTCTGGTTCAATGATATTGTTACTTCCCCAGAAATCTGAATCATAGAATCCTGAGACGTCATCAACCATTACGATATTTGGATTAATAAGATCTACAGTTTTTCTCCAATCGTTACCCGCATATGCCTGCCAATCTGTAACCACCATTTCACTATCAATCTTATATTTTGAATTGAAGATCTTACGCTTCCAATTCACTACATATTCCAGTTTTGCCTTACCGTAGGCATAATGCCATTTACCATCATTCTGCGCATAATCTACCTGATAATTTAGTTCTGTAGGATATACTTTAGAACCATTAGGTTTTTTCTTTACAAACATGGCTGCAGCCGCATCCCTGTCATCTACATTCAGACTGTAATCAGCTTTTACCAGGGTAGAGGTTTCAGCATCAATAAATAACTTTCCATAATACCAGGGATCAGATTCATCCATTTCTTTAAAATTAACCACGTATGTATATCTGTCATTGATTTTAATAGGATCATCAAACTTGAAATCATAGCTATCCATCATTTCAGGTCTCAGTACATACTCTGTATATTTCATCATATCCAGGTAAAGCGTATTGAAAGGCCCTCCACGTAATTTTAATGCAAGTGTGTCTAACTTATCGTAATCGGTACTTTTACGTGCTTTATATATGGAGACAAGATCTTTCTTAGAGGAATTGTAAGGACTTTTGAAGATCTTAACCACCGCTTCAGAAAGACTCACATTACTCCAGCCTTTTCTTATAGTTTCTCGGTAAAACGAAGTCATTAAACTTTGATCTGAAAGATAGTTTTCATCCTTTTTATTCAGCATTTCCTTTACAAGTAAACTGGCGTTGGTTGCTTTATAAAGACTGATTTCATCCAGTTCTTCTATGGTTTCATCCAGTTCAACTATAGTACCTTCAGTTTTAAAATAATCCAGTGGCAGGGTTTTACTCTGAAAACCGAGAACCGAAATGGTTACTGTTGCCTCTATCATATCTTCGGGGACCTTTAAAGAGAATTCACCATCGGCATTAGTAATTGTTGATATGTTACTATTGTTAAGAGATAGATAGGCAGAAGAAATACCCCTTCCATTACTGGAATTTACCACTTCACCTTTATACTGTACATATTCAATTTGTGCCGGTTGAAAGGCAAAACTCTGTACAGATATAAACAACAGGCATAGCATAAGAAATGCCGGGTGCATGTTGATTTTTAGTATTGAATTAAATGTTTTCATAATTTTGGGTATTAAGTTTATATAAACTTATTCAATATAATGAATTCTTAGCTAAGATTGATGTGAAATGGCTTCTTTTTGATGTGAACAATTCTTATATTTTCAATTATTCTGCTTTTAAATTGATGATATGTTACATTTGAGCTTTTATTTACTTAATTCTTATATGCTATTTTAAATTTTGAAAGATAATTTTTCAACCAAATCAGCGAATTACAGAAAATTAAGACCTCAATATCCGGATGAAGTCTATGAATTTTTAAGGTCGAAGTTGAATTCTTTTGAAATAGCCTGGGACTGCGGAACCGGAAATGGACAGGTAGCTGAAAAAATCGCAGAATTCTTTTCACATGTTGAAGCCACAGATATAAGCAAGAATCAACTGCAAAATGCGGTTAAAAAATCAAATATCACATATTCAATTCAATCTGCTGAAAAGACAAATTTTGAGAATGATCAATTTGATCTTATAATAAGTGCTCAGGCAGTGCATTGGTTTAATTTTGAAGCATTTTATTCAGAAGTAAAAAGATGTTTGAAACCTGGTGGGTTAATCGTAATTATGGGATATGCTCTTTTTAAAAGTAACCTTGAAATAGATACCGTCATAGTTGATTTTTACGATCATATTATTGGGCCATATTGGGATCCAGAGCGGAAATACCTGGATGAAGACTACCAAACAATTCCTTTTCCATTTCAGGAATCAAGCACTCCAGCGTTTTGTGCTGAATATAATTGGAATATTGATCATCTTTTGGGTTACTTGAGAACCTGGTCTGCGGTAAAGCATTATGAACGGTTAAATAATGAAGATCCTGTTTCACTAATTGAACCAAAACTTAGAGAGGTATTTGGAAAAAGTAATGTGGTTAAATTCCCAATACTTTTCAGAATGGGGAAAGTTGACAGGTTTGATCCATAATTCTACACATATCACCTCGCTGATCTTTAGTTTAATAGGTGTTCCAAACGAATATTTGGATGGCATGAAATATGCAAATCGGTATCACGTTAATTATTTTGACTAAAATCTATTATATATGAAGAAGATCATCTTCGCTTTTTTGATTGTGCTATTCAGCCTTCAAAATTCCAATGCGCAAATATATGCTGAAAATCAAAATACTTCAGTAACCGAAGAGGTCCTGAAAGAGCTTAATCGTGAACGAAGCCTTTTGAGCCAGAATTTAGAATTTCGTATCAAAGAGATCGATTCAAAGATCACCAGCCTGGATGAAAGTATAAAGAATACGAATTCTGCTTCAGAAAAAGTAGAAAAACTTTTAGAAAGGGTGAAATACCTGGAGCAAAGACAGGAAGAAATAGATAAAAATACTGTAAGTGTCTATAAATACAATTATAGCTCTGCGGTATTGAATCTTGCATCTATGGAGAGAGAGATCAAACCATTGAACCTTTTTAATACTTCTCGTGAATTCTATACAAGTCTGGATGCTGTAGGAAACCCTATGAATTATGAAGGCTATCAGGAATGGTTTGGGAAATTCAAAAAATATATTGCGGAAGAACAGGAAGATAATGCCCGCCTGGCAGCATTGAACCATATGATACAGGTTACCGGAGATCTGGCCAAAGGAACACCCTTCACAGGTATGTTTGCCGGTAGTCTTTTTGATGGTATAAGCCAGTTTATAGGTTCGTTAAACAGGAGAGATAAGGAGCTGAGAGAAGAGAGCATGAAAATGTTGAAAATTACTACCTCCATTGCGCAGTTTACACATGATAAAAACCTGATTGAAACAGAATGGGAAGCGATCAATAAAAGTCTGAATGAATTAAAAGAACTTCAGAATGAAGCCCTGGAAGACAATCTGGTTGAAATTCTGGATATTAAAAAGAATAATTTCACCGAGCAATTTACCAATGAAACAGATGCTAAAAAACGTACACAATACATTCTTGATATTTCTAAAATAGCTGAAAATAAAATCGTTGAAGAACGAAAAAATAATCCTGAAAATTGGAAGCAGGAATATCACGATCAAATGCTGACAGTGCAGAATCTAAAGATTAGATTCGGAGTATTAACTTTCAGAATACTTGAGAATTTAGAAAAGTATGAAAAATTGATTCAGAAATATCAAAATGATCCATTCCTGCAGGATAAAACGAGAAACCTTAAGCTTAAATTAGACCTGGTAAGAAACAGCTTCGAGTCAACTTTTAATCCGCAGGAATATATAAAAGCTTCTAATGAAATGTATATCGTGGAATAAGATTTCCATCTTTACCTACACAATATGAATCTTCAGTCTAAAATTAAAGCTAAGACGGCATCCTATTAATTTCTCATTTCTAATACATATCTTTGCAGCCGCAAAAACAAAGCATCTAAATTATTTTATATGAAAGCTGGAATTGTAGGACTGCCTAATGTTGGGAAATCGACACTTTTTAATTGTTTGAGTAATGCCAAAGCTCAAAGTGCAAACTTTCCATTTTGTACTATTGAACCTAATGTTGGGGTAGTAAATGTTCCAGATCAGAGGCTATTGAAACTCGAAGAACTTGTTAACCCTGAAAAAGTAATTCCTGCTACGGTAGAGATTGTAGATATTGCCGGATTGGTGAAAGGAGCAAGTAAGGGAGAAGGTTTAGGGAATCAGTTCCTTGGAAATATTAGGGAGACAGATGCAATTCTGCACGTTCTTAGATGTTTTGAAGATGATAATATTGTGCATGTTGATGGTTCTATAGATCCTATTAGAGATAAGGAAACCATCGATATGGAACTTCAGCTAAAAGATCTTGAAACAGCTGAAAAGAAACTTGAGAAAGTAAAGAGAGCTGCCAAAACCGGTAATAAAGAGGCTCAGAAAGAGGAAGCTGCATTACTAAAAGTTAAGGCCGGACTTGAAGCCGGGAAATCTGTTCGTGCGATTGAATTGAATGAAGAGGATAGAAAAGAGTTTATTGCGCCATTACAGTTTATTACAGATAAACCGGTGATGTATGTTTGCAATGTAGATGAAGGCGCAGCGGTTAATGGAAATGAGCACGTGGAGCGTGTTAGGGAAGCTGTAAAAGATGAAAATGCTGAGGTTTTGGTTTTAGCTGTTGGAACTGAAGCCGATATTACAGAATTGGATGATTTTGAAGAAAGACAAATGTTCCTTCAGGATATTGGTTTAGAAGAGCCTGGGTCTGCAAAACTAATTCGTGGAGCCTATGATCTTCTTGATCTTCAAACATACTTTACTGCAGGTGTTAAAGAAGTAAGAGCATGGACAATTCCCGTTGGGTCTTCTGCACCCCAGGCTGCCGGGGTAATTCACACCGATTTTGAAAAAGGTTTCATTCGTGCTGAGGTAATTGGTTATGATGATTACGTAAGCTTTGGGAGTGAAGCTAAGGTGAAGGAAGCCGGTAAAATGCGCGTAGAAGGGAAAGAGTATATTGTGAAGAATGGAGATGTTATGCATTTTAGATTCAATGTGTAAAAAGTTAGAGGTACGAAATAGGAAGTTATAATATTTTCTTAGGTCGTTACTTTTCCTTCTGGTTTTTCGTCTTCCGGAATACTTTGCTGAATTACAGATGAAACCCATCTCGTGTACAATGAAATACTTTAAGTCGTACTTTTGCTGACAGCCAAATTAGATCGTTCGTAATTCACACTTCAAACTTCGTACTTCTTAATTAACATTTCTTCTAAATCTTTGTTAATTACTTTAGACCAGAACTATTTCAGTTTTTTAGGTATTACCTTATATTTAGGCCATAACTCCATTACTACCTATGAGCGAGAATACTAAATATACCGAAGATAATATTCGGTCATTAGACTGGAAAGAACATATTCGTATGCGTCCCGGGATGTATATCGGGAAATTGGGGGATGGCTCCAGTCAGGATGATGGGATCTATATTCTTCTAAAAGAAGTTATAGATAATAGTATCGATGAGTTCGTGATGGGCGCAGGAAAAACCATTGAAATTTCTGTACAGAATCAACGGGTCATCGTTCGTGATTTTGGTAGGGGGATTCCGCTGGGAAAAGTGGTTGATGTCGTATCTAAAATGAATACTGGTGGTAAATACGATACACGGGCCTTTAAAAAATCTGTAGGTTTAAACGGGGTTGGTACAAAAGCAGTAAATGCCCTTTCTTCTTATTTTCGTGTAGAATCTTCCCGTGATTCAAAAAGTCACGCTGCAGAATTTGAGCAGGGTAATTTAATGGATGAAGAGCATCTTGATGAAACTTCACGTAGAAGAGGAACCAAGATCACTTTTATTCCAGATGAGATC
>CAXGBX010000109.1:0-7144 GCA_964008195.1 uncultured Flavobacteriaceae bacterium | reverse complement strand
ATGGAGAGGGCCTATGGCTGCAAAAGCTTTAAATCAAATGATTTTTGATGCAGATTGGGGTGAACTAGATTTCATGTTAATAGACCTTCCACCGGGAACGGGGGATATTCACCTTTCTATTATGCAATCCCTTCCTATTACAGGATCTGTGATCGTTAGTACGCCTCAAAACGTGGCGCTGGCCGATGCTAAAAAAGGTGTGGCGATGTTTCAGCAGGAAAGTATTAACGTTCCGGTATTAGGGATCATAGAGAATATGGCCTATTTTACACCGGAAGAATTGCCAGATAATAAGTATTATATTTTCGGGGAAAAAGGAGCCCGGAATCTTTCAGAAGATTTAAAAGTGCCTTTTCTTGGAGAAATTCCTTTAGTGCAAAGCCTGAGAGAATCGGGAGATATAGGTAGGCCAGCGGCATTGCAAACTGCAACTCCTTTAGAAGCTGCTTTTGAAGATATTACCAGGAATATGGTGCAGGAAACTGTAAACAGAAACAAAGATCTGCCTCCAACAGAAGCTATCAAAATTACGACTATGGCTGGATGTAGTGCTGTTAATAAAAAATAGATGACAAGCGAAGAAGTAAAAATAAATGTACAGAAGGCTTTAGACGAGATTCGTCCATTCTTAAGAAGTGATGGAGGGGATATTTCTCTGGTTTCCATTGAAGATGATCGGCTGGTGAAAGTACAATTGGAAGGTGCATGTGTAGGTTGTACGGTGAATCAAATGACGCTGAAAAGTGGAGTGGAGATGACGATAAAGAAATATGTACCCCAAATTGAGAAGGTAGTTAATATTGAAAAATAAATATTTCGGCCTTTTAATGAATTGAAGAATGATTAAAACTGATATACTTATAATTGGCGCCGGACCTACCGGACTTTTCGCCGTTTTTGAAGCCGGATTATTAAAACTGAAATGTCATCTTATCGATGCACTTCCGCAACCGGGAGGTCAGTGTTCCGAAATTTATCCTAAAAAACCAATTTATGATATCCCTGGTTTTCCAGAAGTACTCGCGGGAGACCTGGTAGATAATTTGATGGAACAGATTAAACCTTTTGAGCCTGGATTTACTTTGGGTGAGAGAGCAGAAACAATTGATAAACAAGATGACGGTAGTTTTATAGTAACTACGAGCAAAGGAACTAAACATCACGCCCCGGTAGTAGTTATTGCCGGTGGATTGGGAAGTTTTGAGCCAAGAAAACCACCTATTCCTTCCATTAAAGATTATGAAGACAAGGGGGTTTCATATATAATCCGTGATCCTGAAGTTTATAGAAATAAAAAAGTAGTGATTGCCGGAGGAGGTGATTCGGCATTAGACTGGAGTATTTTTCTTGCTGATGTGGCTTCGGAAGTTTCTCTGGTACATAGAAGAAAAGATTTCCGTGGAGCTTTAGATTCCGTAGAGAAAGTTGAGGAATTATCTAAAATTGGAAAGATTAATCTGATAACCGATGCTGAAGTTGTTGACCTTAAAGGAGAAAATGCGCTTGAATCAGTAGTAATAAGGCATAAAGACGAGGCCAGAGGAGAAGAGATCAAAGAAGTGGATAATTTCATTCCGCTTTTCGGGTTATCCCCTAAACTCGGACCTATTGGGGACTGGGGGCTGGAAATTGAGAAAAATGCAATTAAAGTTGATAATACGTATGATTATCAAACCAATATTCCGGGTGTATACGCCATTGGGGATGTGAATACCTATAAAGGAAAATTAAAGCTCATACTTTGTGGTTTCCATGAAGCAGCGATCATGTGTCAAAGCGCTTATCAGCGAATTAATCCTGATAAGAAATACGTGATGAAATATACTACGGTGAGTGGCGTAAGCGGATTTGATGGAAGTAGAAAAGAAGCAAAAAGAGAAGTAGTTAAAAGTATAAATTAGAGGTATTGTTAAGCTGAAGCGTCACCTTGAGCGTAGTCGAAAGGTTAGTTTCTTTTAAATTTTGAAACAATTTCAGAATGACGATATTTGAATATATTTCAAGGAAATGTCCGACATAAAAATTACAATCATAGATCGTGAAGGAGAAGCACATAGAGTGGACGCTCCCACAGATATGAACATGAACCTGATGGAAGTGATTCGATCTTATGAATTGGCACCTGAAGGAACTATTGGAATTTGTGGCGGAATGGCCATGTGCGCTTCCTGCCAGTGCTATATGTTGAATTTTGAACATATGCTTCCTGAAATGAGCATTGAGGAGGAAGATATGTTAGATCAGGCATTTTTGGTAGAAGATAATAGCCGCTTAAGCTGCCAGATCCCAATTACAGAGGGATTAGATGGTCTTGAGATAAAAATCGCTCCGGCTGCGGAATAAATTTAATTCAAAGTTCAAGATTCAGGACCTGCAGGTAAAAATCTGAATTGCTTTGTCATTTCGAAAGAGGGAAACGACTGAGAAATCTCTAGGGCACTTCTAATTCTATTTCTATTTACAAGAGATTCCTCACTATGTTCAGAATGACGATTATAAGTTTTTTGTCATTTCGAAGAAGCAAAGCAACTGAGGGATCTCAGGATTGGACATAAGCCCAAAGAGATCTCTCCCTTCGGTCGAGATGACAATAAAGAACTAATTCGAACCCCGATTAAGTCCTGAATTTTAATATTAGAATTTTAAACCGAAACCTTTTCTGTTTTTTCGTCAATCTCGGCTTCAATACCATCCCAAAGTTCTATTCGACATTCAAGTGATCTTTCAGCAGTTTGTTTCACTTCGTCCCATTTTTTATTATCATTTCCACATAAATCAGATACCATTTTAAAAGCCATAGGTCCGTGTTCATCACCATCTAATTCAATATGTCTATCAAAATAATATTTAAAAAGGCTGAGATCATCTTCAGGGAAGTTGTTCTGTACTTTTTCAATAATTGCTGAAAACATATCAGGAATAAGTCCTTCTCTTCCAAAGGTAAATGCTGAAGCGATTTTATGAGGTTGCCTGCTATATACCACCTCAAAAGTATGTTTAAGGAATTGCTTGATGCTAACAGGAAGGTTGCTTGTGGCGATAATTAGAAAAATATCGGTGCCGTGATTAATCTGCAGTAAAAAGTCTTCAACCTTCTTCTTATTAGCTCCGGCAGCAGCCATTGCATCCAGGTACATCTCAAAATGACTTTGTCTTTTACCTTGAATGTTGATATCGGTTTCTTCTGCAAGAACTATTTCATTAATCAAATAACGGGTTTCCGGGTTTCCAACTGGTAGCCAGGGATTGGTGGTTTTGGTAAGGATTTCCTGTAAGGCTGTTAACAACGACATAAAATCCCAAACCGCAAAAACATGGTGCTCCATGAATATCTGAAGCTGTCCAGGGGTACTAATTTTATTATATAAAGAATGATTTATTAACTGGTTGGATAGAGGTTTTAAACTTTCGTTTATCTCTTTGATCATAGGAATTTTTGTTTTTAGCAAAGATAAATTCTGAAGCATTATTTAGAAAATCTTAGAAGGGATTTATGGCTTGTTTAACGCGTACTATCAGCCTTTTGAAGTAACTTAAATATATGGCTGTTGAAACAATCAATAACATAAATGTGATCGTGTTCTATTCAAATAACTCAAAGGATTATTTGAAGGTGGACGGAGTTGTCGCTAAAAAACTGAAACCACTAAAGAAAGAATGCTGCGAAAAATATAAAAAGGACAAGCGTTGTAAACGCTGCCCTTGTTTCGATTTGTTGTAATTTTTCTTCAAACATCATCTCGACTAAAGAGAGAGATCTCTTATTTAAGGGATACCAAGTAAAGAGATTTCTCACTCCGCTATGCTACGTATCGAAATGACAAGCTCAGCGCAAAAACTTAAAAAGCCGCGTGTCCTGTAATATCCATTCCGGTAATCAATAAATGTATGTCGTGCGTTCCTTCGTAAGTAATCACACTTTCCAGGTTCATCATGTGTCTCATAATACTGTATTCGCCACTAATTCCCATTCCGCCTAAAACCTGTCTTGCTTCCCTGGCAATTTTAATAGCCATTTCCACATTATTTCTTTTAGCCATTGAAATTTGTGCTGAAGTCGCTTTTCCTTCGTTTCTTAATGTCCCAAGTCTCCAGGCCATTAACTGGGCTTTGGTGATCTCTGTGATCATCTCTGCCAGTTTTTTCTGCTGAAGCTGTTTCGAAGCGATTGGCACCCCAAACTGCTGCCTTTCCTTGGCATATCTTAATGCAGTATCATAACAATCCATGGCGGCTCCGATTGCTCCCCAGGCAATTCCATATCTTGCTGAATCAAGACAACCAAGTGGAGCCCCTAATCCAGATTTATTTGGCATCAGATTTTCTTTAGGAACTTTTACATTATCAAAGATCAGTTCCCCGGTAGCGCTAGCACGAAGCGACCATTTATTGTGCGTTTCTGGAGTGGTAAAACCTTCCATTCCGCGTTCCACGATCAAACCATGAATCCTACCTTCTTCATTCTTTGCCCAAACAACTGCGATATCTGCAAAAGGAGAGTTGGAAATCCACATTTTTGCTCCATTCAGCAAAAAATGATCTCCTTTATCTTTAAAATTAGTTGTCATTCCTCCAGGGTTAGAGCCATGATCTGGTTCGGTTAACCCAAAGCAGCCAATCATTTCTCCTGAAGCCAATCTTGGTAAGAACTTTTTCTTCTGTTCTTCAGTTCCATATTTGAAGATGGGGTACATCACCAAAGAAGATTGAACTGACGCGGTAGAGCGGATTCCGCTATCTCCGCGTTCAATTTCCTGCATGATCAATCCGTAGGAAATCTGATCCAGACCTGCTCCGCCATATTCTTCAGGAATATAAGGTCCAAAAGCACCAATTTCGGCAAGGCCGTTTAGGAGTTGTTTTGGAAATTCTGCTTTTTGAGCTGCTTCTTCAATTATTGGAGAGACTTCGCGTTTCACAAATTCACGAGTGGCATCGCGAACCATTTTATGTTCATCGGTTAGGAGGTCGTCAAGATTGTAATAATCAGGAGCCTGAAATTGATCTGGTTTCATTTTGTGTAGTGTTTGTAACAAATGTAACCAAGTCTTTTGTGAGAAGCAATCTTTTTATTCCTTCGATTTTAACGTCATGCTGAACTTGATTCAGCATCTCATTCTTAAAAATAATTTCTTAGTGGTAAGACCCTGAAACATGTTCAGGGTGAAGAAACTTGTCGATTTGATTATAATTTTAGATAAAAATCTTTTACTAGGCTCTTGAATTCTTCGGTATAATGATGTCGCGAAATCTCTAAAACGTGCTCATATTTCTCTGGTTCTACTTTCTCGAAACCAAAACTCATCAGACTTCTTTTAATTGTAGATTCTTGTGTTCCTTTAACTCTGGTGATTCGGTTAGGAAATAAATCATGAGATTTCGCAATTTCAATCGCTTTCTTTTCATCGGAAAAAGGAATGATAAGATCAAAATGCCCTTTCTTTGAAAGTAGGAGTGAAGCTCCTTCGATCAATTCATTTAATGGAAGAGCATCAGAAAACCTGGCTAATTGCCTGGATTCATTCATTTTCTCCTCCTTTGGGAGAGATGCCGCAGGCAGAGGGGGCTCATAAAATGGCGGATTGGAAATAATAAGATCATATTTTTCCTCATTCTGCATTTCCTCAACAAATTCATCAAAACCTGCATGGTAACAGAAAAGTCGGTCACCCCAGTCGCTTTTTTCAAAGTTCTCGACTGACTGCTCGTAAGCATTCTCTTCAATTTCCAAAGCATCGATGAGTTCCGCATCAGATCTTTGCGCAAGCATTAGAGCGATTAGTCCGGTTCCGGTTCCAATATCCAGAATCCTTTCAGGATGGTGATCTAAAGAAGACCATGCACCAAGCAGAACTCCGTCTGTGCCAATTTTCATCGCGCAACGATCCTGGTCAATGCTGAATTGTTTGAATTTGAAGGGCTTTTGCGACATAATATTGACTTGTACTTACGAGTTTAATAGTCATTCCGAACGAAGTGAAGCAATCCTATGAGACGACTTCGTTTCACTCGCAGAGACATTTCTTTTTGAGTATTGTAATACTAAGAGATTTCTCACTACGCTCCCTTCGTATCGAAATGACACAAATTTAGGATTGTCATTCCGACGATAGGAGGAATCTCTATTTTACAGAGCTTTGTATGAAGAGATTCTTCACTCCGCTGTCGCTTCGTTCTGAATGACAGTGGTAACTAAAACAAAAAAGAGGTTTTAAATGAATAAAACCTCTTTCTGAATTTATATAAAATTAGCTTATCCTAAAGCTACTCTTTCAAATCCTACAACTTCAAGGTCGCTGTCTACAGACTTAACGTACTGAGAAACGCTTTGTTTGTTGTCTTTGATATACGCCTGGTGTACTAGAGTATTATCTTTAAAGAAACGCTGAAGTTTTCCCTGAGCGATCTTGTCCAGCATGTTTTCTGGCTTTCCTTCTTCTCTTAAAGTATCTTTTGCGATCTCGATCTCTTTATCGATTGTAGCCTGGTCAACACCTTCTTCGTTAAGTGCTACGGGATTCATAGCAGCTGCCTGCATAGAAACGTTCTTGGCAGCTTCTTCAGCACCGTCTACATTTTTGTTAAGACCTGTAAGGACAGCAATCTTGTTACCTGCGTGGATGTAAGATCCTACGAATGGAGCTTCCAAAGTTTTGAATGCACCAATTTCAATTTTCTCACCGATAACTCCGGTTTGTTCTGTTAGCTTATCTTCTACAGATATTCCTTTATAATCTGCTTTAAGGAATTCTTCTTTTGAAGAATAATTAAGAGCGATATCAGCGAAGTCGTTTGCCATTTTGATGAAGTCATCATTTTTCGCAACGAAATCGGTCTCACAGTTTAAAGAAATGATCACACCTTTAGTGTTATCTCCATTTACCTGTGCAATTGCAGCTCCTTCAGAAGAATCTCTGTCGGCTCTCTTTGCAGCAACTTTCTGACCTTTTTTACGTAGCAATTCAATTGCTCCGTCAAAATCACCTTCAGCTTCCACTAGTGCTTTCTTGCAGTCCATCATTCCTGCACCAGTAGCTTTTCTTAATTTATTTACTTCAGCGGCGGTTATCTTAGCCATAATATTGTTTTTTATTGAAAAAAGTCGTTTAGAAACTCACTATAAAGAAAGAAACCAAACGACTTT
>CAXGBX010000108.1:0-7146 GCA_964008195.1 uncultured Flavobacteriaceae bacterium | reverse complement strand
GATCTTAACTTCTCTTCTACAGTAACATCGTTTTTTTTCGCCATATTATAAATAATGTATTGGATTGGTATTTGTATCTGCTAAAATAAGTGCAAAACTACTAATTTTTTTGCTAAGAAAAGAATATAGTAAATTTTTTGTAAACTGTTCGCTTTCGTAGTGTCCAATATCTGCCAGTACCAGCTTTTGCTCGGCTTTATAGAAATCGTGGTATTTAAGATCTGCCGTTATATAGATATCTGCACCGGCAGCTTTTGCATTTTCGATGGCAAAAGCACCGCTTCCACCAAGAACTGCCACTCTGGAGATTGGTTTATCCAATAATACTGAATGTCTCACACAGCCAGTTTTAAAAGTTTTTTTCAATTTATTGAGAAAGCTTTCCTCATCGGTTTCCACTTCAAGATTACCTATCATTCCCATACCAAGATGCTGATTCGGGTTTTCCAGTAAAGATATTTCATAGGCTACTTCTTCATAAGGATGGGCAGTGAAAAGATTTTTTAAAATTGCTGACTCTAAATGCGCAGCATATGTGATTCCAATCTGTAACTCTTCTTCAGAATGTACCTGGCCTTTTTTGCCTATAACCTGATTAGAATCTGCATTACCTTTAAAACTTCCCTGGCCAGTGCTGTTAAAACTACAATGATCATAGTTGCCAATACTTCCTGCACCAGCATCGAATAGTGCCTGTCTTACTTTATCGGCTTCTTTAATTGGTACGAAGGTGGTTAATTTCTTAATAGAGTCTTTCTTCGGAATCAGGATTTCTCTATTAATAAGTCCGATTTTTGCACAGATCATATCGTTAACACCTTTATATTGATTGTCTAAAGCTGTATGGATAGCGTATATCGCGATATCATTTTTTATAGCTTTTAGAACCGTGCGTTCCACGTAACTTTTTCCGGTTAATTTCTTTAATCCGGAAAAAATTATTGGATGGAAGCTGATAATTAAATTACAATTCTTTGATATAGCTTCATCTACAGTAGCTTCCAGAGTGTCTAATGTGATGAGTGCGCCACTTACTTCGGCTGAAGAATCACCAACAAGCAGGCCAACATTATCAAAATCTTCTGCATATCTGGTAGGAGCAAAATCCTCAATAAGACTAATTACGTCCTGTATGATCATAATTTAATATTTTAGCTATCTGTTTTGACTGTTTCAGGAATATTTGAATAGATAATTTAAAAATTTCTATAATTCCTGTTTCTATGCATTCAAATATAAATATTATAGAAAGCCTTCTATGCCGAATTTCAGAAAATTACTTTATCCATTTTCAATGCTTTATAAAGCAATTACCGGTACACGGAATATGCTTTATGATCATGATATCTTAAAATCTGAAGCTTATGATTTTCCGGTAATTTGCGTAGGTAATTTGAATACAGGGGGTACTGGTAAATCACCAATGATTGAATATCTGCTAAGAATATTAACTGAGAATTATAAAACAGCAACATTAAGTAGAGGTTATAAGCGGGAAAGTGAAGGTTTCAGGTTGGTGAATATAAAAGATTCAGCAAAGCTAGTTGGTGATGAACCCTTACAATTTAAAAATAAATTTCCTAAGAGTTTGATAGCTGTAGATGCCAATAGAAAAGAGGGGATCGCTGAACTTAAAAAGGAATCTCCAGAAGTGATATTACTTGATGATGCTTTTCAGCATAGAAGAGTAACTGCAGGATTTAATATACTGCTTACCGCGTATAATGATATGTATATTGATGATCTACTACTGCCCGGAGGGAATTTAAGAGAATCAATTACGGGAGCAGCCAGGGCAGATGTAATTATAGTTACAAAGTGTCCTGAAGAACTTTCAGCTTCAGAAATGGACGAAATCGAAAGAAAATTAAAACCCTTATCGCATCAAAAAGTTTATTTTACCTCCATTTTATATGCAGATAAAGTCTATTCAAAGAGTAGAACTTTTGATCTGAAAGAGGTAAGTTCTGAAAAATTCACTTTGGTAACCGGCATTGCAAACCCGAATCCCTTGCTAGAGTATCTACATACTAATGCTTTGGATTTAAAACATTTGAAATTTCCAGATCATCATAATTTTAGTGAATCAGAGATAGGTCAACTTGAAAAGCTTTCCGGTGTCCTTACTACTGAAAAGGATTATATGCGATTAAAAAACCGACTTTCTCTGGAGAAGCTATTTTATCTGCCTATAGAGGTTCATTTTCTAAAGGGAAAGGAAAATTTTGACCGGCAGATATTTGATTTTATAAATAAAAAATGAGGTGTAAGAACACCTCATTTAATTTTGGGCTAATTCAAACTATATATGCTTTAATATGTATATAATTTTACTAGCTAAAATTTTACAAACCCCGTGCCAAAGATTTTAAACTGTTGTTTCTCTGGCAGCTAGGTATTTATTTATCTTGTGGAAAAATTCTTCTGTTTTATATGGTTTAGGGATAATATCGTTGAAACCATTCAGATAAAATTCATCTAAATTATCATCAAGGGTTACTGCGGTTAATGCGATAATTGGAATTTCCTGATCAAATTTTCTAATTTCTATAGTTGCTTCAATTCCACTGATACCTGGCATATGTATATCCATTAAAATAAGGTCAAATTGGTTATTTTGAACTTTTTCAATAGCGATGCTTCCATTGTCTGCAACATCGCATATAACCTTATTCTTTTCAAGGATTTTTCTGGTGATCATCTGGTTGATCTTATTATCCTCCACTACAAGAATACGCTTATCCTCCATGATTTCGTTGGTAAGCTTGCTTATTTCAAAGCTAGGAGGAGCTTCCTGGGGTACAGTATTATTAACTCCTGCTTCCGGCGCTTCAAATTCCATTTGGAAAGTAAACTTTGAACCTTCACCAAGTTCGCTCTCAAGTTCAATCTCACTATTAAGTAAACTTAAAAGGTTTTTAACGATGGAAAGGCCCAGACCGGTACCGCCAAATTTTCTGTTGATTTGCGTAGATCCCTGAGTGAAATTTTCAAATATAGCTTTCTGCTTTTCTTTTCCAATTCCTTCTCCATTATCCTTGATTTCAAAAAGCAAAGAAACCTTTTTGTCCATCTCTTTCATCTTCTTTACTGAAATCCAGATATCTCCATCTTCAGTAAATTTGATTGAATTTCCGAGAAGATTGATAAGAATCTGAGATATTTTTAAAGGATCCCCCACAAGTTTTTTGGGTATCGTCTGGTCAAAATCGAAGTGTATCTTAGTATTTCTCTCGTCTGCAGAATTTTTTAATGCGATAAGCACATCAGACATTCTTTTTTCAAGGTCAAAATCAGATTTCACGATCTCAACTTTATTGGCTTCGAGCTTATTGAGGTCTAGTATATTGTTGATTAGGGACAACAAATATTCACCTGAAAACTTAAGTGAATTGAGATGTTCTTTCTGGCTTTCGGTAGGGCTTTCTTCAAGTAGTAGGTGTGTTAGACCCGTAACCGCATATAAAGGAGTTCTTAGTTCGTGGGTAATTGTGGTTAAAAATTGTGCTTTGGCCAGTGAGGCTTTTTCTGCATTCTCCTTCGCCAGGATTAATTCAGAATTTTTCTTCTGAAGCAATTCATTCGCTCTCGCTCTTAAATTATTATTCTTGTAAAGTGATAGGGTTAATAGGGAGAGAATAGTAATCAGGGCAACACTTAAAATGGTTGTAAGCTTGTTTACCTTTAATGTTTTTTCCTGCTCTTCATAACGCATCGTAAGGTCATCTAAGGTGCTTTTTAATGCTTCAGCGCCCGCTCTTGCATTAACATCTGTTTGAATCGCTTCTTTGTTAATGTTAAATACATATTCCCTGATTTCATTCTCTTTTTGCAAATATTCTAAAGCACTGGCAAGATTATTTCGCTCTTCAGCAATTTCACTTAATATCCCATAAGTATACATAGTCATCCCGGTGAAACTACCTTCTTTCGCTAGTTCCAGAGATTTCATTGCTGTGTTTTCTGCCTTTTCATAATTGCCTGCAAACAAATTTGCCCGGGCCAGAAAGTAATGAAGCCTTGAGACTTCATATTTATTTGAGCTATTTTTTAAATAGACTTCAGCATTATTAAGTTCAGAAAGCGCTCTACTTCGAGTTTCCTCTTTATTAAGATAAATTACTGCGCGGTTAAGCGAAATAATACCCAGTTGTTCGGTATTTTCCTGACGCTTATAGTAATCTTTTGCAAGATCAAGATACTTTAAAGCTCTTTGGTTATCTCCTTTGGAATTAAGTATTTTGGAATATAGGATGTAGGAATAAGCCAATCCCGGTTCATCCCCAATTTCCCTTTGAATAGATATTGCTCTTTCTAATTGGGTTATTCCCTTATCAAATTCATGCCGAACCTGATACATTCTTGCCAGAATACCACTTGTAAGCGCTATGTAGCGTTTATGGTCTATTTCTGTGGCGTATTCCAGAGATTTGTTTAGTTGGATTTGTGCTTTATCAAAATCCATCATGTCAATAGAACTTTCTGCCTCAGCAAGAAGTGTCTTAATTTGTTCGGCCTTAGGTTTGGTTTTATTTTCATCTGATTCCTGAAAACCAAAGGTGATAAAACAACAAAATAGTAAAAAGGTTAGCTTTAGGTTCTTCATTCGGGAAAAATAGCAAGCAGCTGTTAATGTGGTTAAATATAGCTATTTATCGTTAATGAGTGAAATTAAATCGACAAGACGATTAGAATATCCAATTTCGTTATCGTACCAGCCAATTAATTTAACTAGCTTTTTACCAATTACAGACGTCATCTGAGCATCGAAAATACAGCTATAACTGCTATTAAGAATGTCTATTGATACTATGGGATCTTCAGTATATTCTATAATTCCTTTAAAAGAACTTTCCGAAGCTTTTTTAAATAGAGCATTAACTTCTTCAATAGAAGTTTCTTTACTTACATTTAAAGTCATATCTGTCAACGAACCATTAGGTACGGGAACTCTAATTCCGCATCCTCCTATAACATCACTTAGATCAGGGAAAATCGTGGTCAAGGCTTTGGCAGCACCGGTAGTTGTAGGGATTATAGACTGTGCAGCAGCACGACTTCTTCTTAGATCTTTATGTGGTTTATCATGCAGGCTTTGATCTGATGTATATGAATGAACCGTTGTGATATATGCCTGAGTGACTTTTAAGTGATCATCAATTACCTTGAGCATAGGTGCTGCATTATTGGTGGTGCAGGAAGCATTGGAAATGATTTTTTCCGAACCATCCAGAATATGCTCATTCACGCCCAAAACCACCATTTTAATATTTTCGTCCTGAGGCGGTACAGATAATATAACTTTCTTGACACCATCTTTGAGGTGACCTTTCAAGCTTTCTTCAGTTTTAAACTGCCCGGAAGACTCGATTACATAATCTACCTGGTAGGTATCCCAGGGAATTTCTTTAGGAGTTTTAAAATTGAGGAGTGGAAATGCTTGGTCATCAATGACTATTCCCGTTTCGTTAGAATGGATATTTTGCTTTAGTCTCCCGTGAATTGAATCATATTTTAAAAGATGCGCAAGACTTTGAGCATTATGAATATCATTGATAGCAACCACATTTATAGTAGGGTGCTCTAATAAAATTCTGAAAAGATTTCTTCCAATCCTGCCAAAACCATTAATGGCAATATTAATTGATTCAGCCATTTAAATTGACTAGTTAACTAGTTAATGTGTTTTTGAGCCTTATAGGAAGATCTAACCAATGCACTACTTTCTACATGTCTAAATCCTAATTCCAGTCCTATTTTTTTATATTTCTGAAACTGATCTGGAGTGATAAATTGTTTAACCGGTAGATGTTTTTTACTCGGTTGCAGATATTGGCCTATAGTCACTACATCTACACCTGCTTCACGAAGATCCTTCAAGGTCTGTATAACTTCTTCTTCCTGTTCACCAAGACCCAGCATTATTCCAGATTTGGTTCTTCTAATGCCGTTATCTTTTAAATATTTCAGCACTGCAAGGCTACGATCATATTTCGCCTGTATTCTTACTTCGCGGGTTAATCTTTTAACGGTTTCCATATTATGAGAAACAACCTCAGGCGCGACTTCTATAATTCTATCGATGTTTCTTTCATTTCCCTGGAAGTCTGGAATTAAGGTTTCCAAAGTTGTTTCGGGATTCATACGCCTAATAGCCTTCACGGTTTCGGCCCAGATTATAGAACCCATATCTTTCAGGTCATCTCGATCTACGCTGGTTACCACTGCATGCTTGATCTGCATCAGTTTTATAGATCTGGCAACTTTTTCAGGTTCGTCCCAATCTACAGTTTCCGGTCTTCCAGTTTTTACACCACAAAATCCGCAAGATCTGGTACAAACATTTCCTAAGATCATGAATGTAGCCGTACCTTCACTCCAGCATTCACCCATATTTGGGCAACTACCTGAAGTACAAATAGTATGAAGGTCATACTTATCTACAAGATTTCGTAATTCAGTGTATTTTTTTCCGGTAGGAAGTTTAACACGAAGCCATTTTGGTTTTGGCTTTCTTTCTGTTTTCGATTTTACGGGAGCAACGTCTGTATTCATAGCAAAAATCTAGAGGTTCAAAGATACAATAATAAGCTGAACTGCATAAATTAGACAGGCCTGGATTAGATTCCTTACTTAAAGATTCCTGGATTCAATAATTTCAGCTAACAACTTCTTGGCTCTAAGTAGTTTAACTTTGATATTATTCATAGGTTCATCAAGAATTGAAGCTATTTCTTTATAAGATTTCTCCTGAAAGAACCGAAGATTGATCACTTCCTGATAATGAGGTTTTAATTGTTTAATATCGGCAAGTAATTGTGCCAGATTTTGTTCTTTGATGAGTTTATCTTCTATACCGGGGGTTTCATCAGCGATTTCATAAACCCTTTTTTCATCGTGTACAGAAGTTCTGGAAGTAATGGAAGATTTTTTTTTACGAACCTGGTCTATGTGAATGTTCTTGGAGATGGCAATTAACCAGGTACTAAAAGAATAATTCTCATCAAACGTATCAATTTTATTAAATGCCTTTGAAAAGGTTTGAATGGTAATATCTTCAGATTCATACTCATTCCTGGTTTTTTTTAATTGAAAACCGTACACATCATTCCAATATTTGTCCAGAAGATAATTGAAAGCTGACTG
>CAXGBX010000107.1:0-7165 GCA_964008195.1 uncultured Flavobacteriaceae bacterium | reverse complement strand
TTGTAGTAATCTACCACCGCTCTTTTATCTGCGAAGATCTCTGTAACAGAATTGGTAAGTACTGGATGGTCTGTAAGACTCTGATGTCTTTCAATGATCTGAACATGTGAATTTTCTTCTACCACTACCAGGTTTCTTGGCTGAAGCAGTAAGGAAGATTCATTCCCTGTGGCAAAATTGATAATTTGTATAGGTTTATCTGCCTGCTTGTTTTTATGAATATGAATAAACGCCCCTTCTTTGGCAAAAGCCGTATTTAAAGAATTTAGTCCGGTCTTAGGCGCTACTTTATTAAAATAGTTCTCAATTACCGGCCTGTACTTATCCTGTGTTAAAGCAGATGACATCAAACAAACGTCGATCTTCTCGTGTGTAGTCTGTGAAAGGTGAGAAGAGTAGATACCATCAATAAATACCAGATCATAGGTGTCTATATCATGGATCAAATATTTCTTGATATCACGATATTCTATCGCTTCCTCCTTTTTGGGGAATACGCTATAATCATGTTTTAGAATAGCATTTAGCGAAGTATATTTCCAGTCTTCATCTTTTCTATTCGGAAAACCAAGGCTTTCAAAATCTTTGATTGCCTGATTCCTGATAGAATCCATTCCATTGTCAGGTTCCAGACCTTCTTCAAAGGCTAAAAATGATGAGACTAACTTATCTTTTAATTCCATTTTTTTCAATTTCGAATTCAGGATTCAAAATTCATTAATGAACTTTAAATCTTGAATTTTGAATTTATACTGCGTTCTCCTGCTTAATCCAGTCGTAACCTCTCTCTTCCAGCTCGTGCGCAAGTTCTTTACCACCAGACTTCACAATTTTCCCATCTACCATAACATGCACAAAATCTGGCACGATATAGTTCAATAATCTCTGGTAGTGTGTAATAAGCAATATGGCATTATCTTCATTTCTAAGCTTATTCACACCATCTGCAACAATTCTCAAAGCATCGATATCCAAGCCCGAATCTGTTTCATCCAGAATAGAAAGCTTTGGGTTTAAAACTGCCATTTGGAAAATCTCATTACGCTTCTTTTCACCTCCTGAGAATCCCTGATTAAGGGAACGAGATAAAAATTTACGGTCTATTTCCAACATTTCAGATTTTTCACGGATCATTTTCAGCATTTCATTGGCTGGCATATCCTCTTTCCCATGCGCCTTACGCTGAGCATTGATAGCCGTTTTAATAAAATTTGTTACTGAAACTCCCGGAATTTCCACAGGATATTGAAAAGAAAGAAAAATACCTTTATGCGCTCTTTCTTCAGGATCCATTTCACGAAGATCTGAGCCCTCAAAATCCATTTCTCCTTCTGTTAGTTCATATTCCTCTCTCCCGGCAATAACCGAAGATAGCGTACTTTTACCTGAACCATTAGGTCCCATGATCGCATGTACTTCGCCCGGTTTAATTTCCAGGTTAATTCCTTTAAGAATTTCTTTATCTTCTATGCTGGCGTGTAAATTATTTATTTTAAGCATGTTTGTCAATTCTGAATCTGCCGCAGCAGATGGATTTAATTTTCTATTTTAATCTTTTATTGAGTCTGAAACTTTTGCTGATTCAGGAATCTCAACGATTTCTAAAATATCTATGAGTTCCTCCCAACCAATTCCTGTATGATTCGGTTTAATCTGTGCTTTTACAGTTACCGGAACCATTTCAAAATCATCAGATTTTATTGGGGCTATTTTTTCTGAAAGTGCTTTGGACATAGAGTCCAGGGTAACTCCATAAACAAAATTATCGCCACGTAATATTGCAGCTTCCTCGCTATAGATAAATTCTCCTTCCAGTATCTGAATACTATCAGGAACCTTTTCAGCTTCCGGCTGCTCCATTAGCTCTCTACGACCTTCATCCTGACAGGAAAAAAGCAGTAAACTCAACATCAGCATTCCAAATAACTTCTTCATATCATTTATTAAGGCAAGAATCTATCCTACTGAACCTTCTAATGAGATTTCAAGTAATTTTTGTGCTTCCACAGCAAATTCCATCGGCAGTTTATTCAATACTTCCTTACTGAAACCATTTACAATTAGGGCAATAGCTTTTTCAGTATCAATCCCGCGCTGGTTACAATAAAATATCTGGTCTTCACCAATTTTACTGGTGGTTGCCTCGTGCTCTACCTGAGCCGATTTATTTTTAACTTCGATATAAGGGAATGTATGAGCACCGCATTTGTTACCCATTAATAGGGAATCACACTGCGAGAAGTTCCTTGCATTATGGGCACGTCCATTTATTTGAACGAGTCCGCGATAGGAATTTTGAGATTTACCCGCAGAAATACCTTTGGAAATAATGGTACTTTTCGTGTTTTTTCCAAGATGGATCATCTTGGTTCCAGTATCTGCCTGCTGAAAATTATTTGTAACCGCGATAGAATAAAATTCTCCTACTGAATTATCACCTTTTAAAATACAACTTGGATATTTCCAGGTTACCGCAGATCCCGTTTCTACCTGGGTCCAGGAGATCTTAGCGTTATCTTCGCAAATTCCTCTTTTGGTTACAAAATTAAAAACTCCTCCTTTACCCTCTTTATTCCCCGGGAACCAGTTTTGAACGGTGCTATATTTTATTTCAGAACCATCTAATGCTACCAGTTCTACTACCGCAGCATGAAGCTGGTTTTCATCACGAGATGGAGCGGTACAACCTTCAAGATAACTTACATAACTATCTTCATCAGCTACTACCAGGGTTCTTTCGAACTGCCCCGTTCCAGCCTGATTTATCCTGAAATAAGTAGATAGTTCCATCGGGCATCGCACCCCTTTTGGAATGTAACAGAAAGAACCATCACTAAATACGGCAGAATTCAGAGCTGCGTAAAAATTATCTTTTTTAGGCACTACAGTCCCTAAATATTTCTTTACCAGTTCCGGATGCTCTTTAATAGCTTCAGAAATAGAACAGAAAATAATTCCTTTTTCAGCCAGGGTTTTCTTAAAAGTAGTTGTAACAGAAACTGAATCCATTACAATATCTACTGCTACTCCGGCAAGTTTCTTCTGCTCATCCACAGAAATACCCAGTTTTTTGAAAGTATCCAGCAATTCAGGATCTACCTCGTCTAAACTATCGTATTTCGGTTTTTTATTGGGAGCTGAGTAATAGGAAATATTCTGAAAGTCCGGCTTAGGGTAATTTACGTTGGCCCATTCCGGTTCAATCATATCTTCCCAGGCGCGGTAAGCTTCCAGGCGCCACTCGGTCATCCATTCCGGTTCTTCTTTCTTTTTAGAAATTGCCCGCACGATATCTTCGTTCAAGCCCACCGGAAAAGTATCAGATTCTATATCTGTATAAAATCCATACTCATACTCCTTCGTCTCAAGCTCTTTCTTTAAATCGTCTTCAGTATATGCCATATTTTGTTTTTAAAGTTGAAAGGTTAAAAGTTATAAAGTAGATTTTAAATACTTTATTAAGCCACTAATCATTCTCGAAATGTCATTTACTTTAATATTCAACCTTTCAAAATCTTCATTTCTTATATAATTTAAATCTTGTGCCAGGTACAATTGCGACCGGAACTCTCCGGCTGAACCTTTAGCCATATATAAAAAACGAATAAATTCTTTCGTTGTCTCTCTTTCAAATCCTTCAGCAATATTGGAAGTTATTGAAATACTAGACCTTCTAATCTGACTTCTTAAATCAAAATCTGTTTTAAACAGACCGTTATTACTTATTTCATAGATTTCCGAATTTAATTCTCTGGCCTTTTCCCAGACCTTGATCTCTTCAAACGAATTAAATTTCGCCATCTACTTTAAGAACATTTAAACTTATTCACTTTACAGCGAAAAACTCTCACCACATCCACAGGTTCTTTGTGCATTGGGATTATTAAATACAAATCCCTTACCGTTTAGACCACCTGAATATTCAAGGATAGTCCCGGCTAAATACAATACACTGCGCTTATCAACTACAATCTTTACTTCATTGTCTTCAAAGACCTTATCGCCTTCTACCTGTGTCTTATCAAAATTTAATTCATAAGACAAACCTGAACAACCTCCACTTTTAACACCTACACGAACATAGTCTACAGCAGGATTAAAACCTCCTTCATTCATCAAAGCAGAAATTTTCGTTTTAGCCTCTTCGCTAACTTTAATCATAACCTATAAAGATTAATTCTAAATTGGGCACAAATATACTACAATACAAGTGTTTTACCATAGACTAAGCATATGTTTTAAGAATTGGAATATAGAGCCTGACAATCAAAAATTCCGGAGAAATATTTCTTCCTGAAATCACTTTTTTCAGCCTATACCCTTTTGCTTAATTCTTCTTCATTGAATTTTATAATTGTACTTTTGCACTTTAAATTTCAATTGCATGTTTGATAATAGTCAGGAAAGTAAGACAAACCTTTCAGAATTAGGTGAATTTGGTTTAATAGACCACCTTACCAAGAATTTTAGTCCGAAACTGGAGTCAACTGTAAAAGCTATTGGCGATGACGCTGCGGTACTCAGTTTTGAGAACAAACAAACTGTTGTAAGTACAGATTTACTAGTAGAGGGAGTTCACTTTGACCTGGCTTATATGCCGTTGAAGCACCTTGGATACAAAGCGGTGATGGTTAATCTATCCGACATTTTTGCTATGAATGCAAAAGCTACACAGATTACCGTTTCTATAGCTGTATCCAATAGGTTTCCGGTAGAAGCTCTAGAAGAATTATATGCCGGAATCCAACTGGCCTCGAAAATGTATAATGTGGACGTTATTGGCGGAGACACCACTTCTTCCACTTCCGGATTATTGATTAGCGTAACAGCAATTGGAGTGGCCGAAAAAGAAGATATTGTTTATCGTGATGGCGCAAAAGCGAATGACCTCCTGGTGGTAACCGGAGATCTTGGAGCTGCCTATATGGGATTACAGGTATTGGAGCGTGAAAAAGAAGTTTTCAAAGCCAATCCAAACTCACAACCAGACCTGGATCAATATACGTATCTAATTGAAAGACAATTAAAACCGGAAGCCAGGAAAGATATTGCACCACTTTTAAAAGATCTTGAGGTGAAGCCAACCTCGATGATCGATATTAGCGACGGACTTTCTTCTGAAGTAATTCATCTTTGCAAAAGTTCCAAATTGGGCGCCAACCTTTTCGAGGAAAAAATTCCATTAGATCCCGCCGTAATTTCTGTATGTGAAGAGTTTGAAATAGACAGTACTATGATCGCGTTAAGCGGCGGTGAAGATTATGAATTATTATTTACCATCTCCCAGGACGATTATGATAAAATCAAAGGGAATCCACATTTAACGGTTATTGGGCACATGACGGAAGAAAATGAAGGAATGCACCTTGTAACCCGGGCAAATCAAAAATTACCATTGATTGCCAGAGGATGGAATTCTATGGAAAAGAAGGAGGATTAAGAAGCTTTCGCAATAAATACTCGTTTGCGCTTTTCGTGAATTTTGGCGAGGTACCTGTTGGTTTCCTTAAATTTTGGGGTTAGCCTGGCTAAAAAACCATCTGCGGTATCGGTCATTTCCATTCCGCACTGTTTACATTCATATTCATGTACATGATTAGTAATGTCTTTGGACACTCTTAACTTATGCCCGAAAATGCTGCAATAAACCTTCGCAAATGAAAATAAAGTAGGATTTGCTTTCTTCATATAAGGTTAAAATTCTGGTTATTAGATTACTAAAGTATAATAAAAAGTTAATAATTCGACAAAAAGCATTAATTAATCGATGAAATGCATAATTGTTCTTAAATTGTTCATATCCTCCAGATAAGAATTATGACCTCTTTTCAAAAGATGAAACTCACAATTACATTTTTTCGCAATCTCCGCTAACTCATCACTTTTTAATATTGGATCCTGTTTTCCGGCCACAATAGTTTTCTGACCTGAGAAGGTTTTGAGATGCTCTATATAATTTGGTCTAATTTTCATTCCTGCCAGAGCTGCCTGAACATTTCCAACTTCCATATCCATTGCCCGGGATTTTAAATCCTGGATTTCTGAAGCAAATTTTATTTTACTTTCTTCCGGATATAAATTTGAAATAGCCATACTTATAAAAGCTTCCTTGTTTTTTCCAACCAAATCGATAGATCTCTCCCTGATTTTTTTCTTTTCTACAGAATCCTCAAGCGGTGTTGAATTAATCAACAAAATGCTTTTTAATATCATAGGAAAATTTTTCAGCAATTCCAAACTAACATAACCACCCATACTATGCCCAGCTATAATAACACCCTGAATTTCAAGTATTTCTAACACCTGCCAAACCACATCTGCCATGAGATCCATACTATGCACTTCTGAAATTCCATCAGATTTTCCATGACCCGGTAAATCTATGCAAATAACCTGCCTATCCCTTTGCAATACTTTAAGCATAGGTTTCCAAATAGTAGAATCTTCCAGAAAACCATGCAACAGTACCAGCGGAATTTTATTTCCATCGCCTTTTACACTAAAATGAATTTTCGCTCCTGCATAATCTATTATACTCATACCTAAAACTAAAAAGCCGCAAATTCATGAATCGAAATTCAGGAATTCGCGGCGATTATTGATCTTTAAATTCTCTCCAATAATGAAAATCAGGAATTCATAATATCCTCAATCTCCTCTATTTCAATGGGTATATTTCTCATCAAATTAAACGGCTCTCCTTTTTCCTGGATCACCACATCATCTTCGAGTCTAATTCCAAATCCTTCATCTGGCAGGTAAATTCCAGGTTCTACAGTAAATACCTGATTTGCCTGCATTGGCTCAGTTAGAATTCCATAATCGTGAGTATCCAAACCAATATGATGTGAGGTCCCATGCATAAAATATTTCTTGTATGCCGGCCAGTCTGGATCTTCGTTTTGAATATCTGCTTTATCCAGCAATCCAAGATCTAGCAACTCTGATGTCATCATTTTACCAACCTCTACGTGATATTCTTTCCACATGGTTCCAGGAACCAACATTTTCGTAGCTTCCTTTTTAACCTTATTTACAGCATTATAAACTTCCTTTTGTCTATCTGAATATCTGCCTGAAACAGGAATTGTTCTACTAAGGTCACTGGAATAATTTGCATATTCTGCACCCGTATCCAGAAGGACCAAATCTCCTTCTTTGCATT
>CAXGBX010000106.1:0-7167 GCA_964008195.1 uncultured Flavobacteriaceae bacterium | reverse complement strand
CCCGCCATAAGACCTGCCATCCCTACGAGCGTAAAGTTGCTTACAGAAATCTGATTATTAAAAATTCCAAGATTATTCAGTAATAAAGCAAATCCATGACCCATCGCGCTTCCCATAAACATCACCGGGGCAAAGATTCCCCCAACACCTCCAGCACTTAAGGTTAAAGAAGTTGCTATAATTTTAAATAATACGAGACCAGTCAATAATATAATAACTACCCAGATATTTTCGAGATATGCATTGAAAAGATTGGTGCCGAGAGCTTCCAGATAGTTTTCCTGAAGTAGATTGTTCACCACACTATATCCTTCCCCATATAACGGAGGGATAAAAAAGATGATCAACCCCAGCAAAAGACCAGAAGTGAGAAGTCGGAGAATATTCGACTTTATTTTTTGCATTAAATTCATTAATCTGAAATGAACCCATGTAAAATAAATGGAGCATCCTGCAGCAAGAATTCCGAGTAAAATATAATATGGAACTTCTGAAATGGTAAAAGCATCTTCTAACAGAAAAGGCAGTATAATTTCACTTCCGTAGAAAAAATAGGAGGTAAGTACCGCAGAGACCG
Source organism: uncultured Flavobacteriaceae bacterium (assembly GCA_964008195.1). Taxonomy (GTDB): domain Bacteria; phylum Bacteroidota; class Bacteroidia; order Flavobacteriales; family Flavobacteriaceae; genus Christiangramia. The sequence continues at coordinate 6,590 of CAXGBX010000106.1, read as the reverse complement.
AAGCTATAAGTAATGGCAGTAAAGAGGTAAGTGTTAGATCCAGGCTGAAAACTTCAATGGCAAAAATAATTGCAGCGACGGGGGCATTGAAAATAGAAGACATGGCACCGGCAGCTGCGCAACCAATCAATAGCGTACGCGTGGTTTGATTGAGCAGGAACATTCTGGATAAATTAGAGCCTATAGACGCTCCGGTGGCTACAGTAGGGGCCTCGAGTCCAACAGAACCTCCGAATCCTACGGTAATTGGTGCCGTGATGAGTGAGGAATACATCTGGAACCTTTTCATGATTCCTTTTTGTCTGGAAATGGCGTATAAGGTCGCTGGAATTCCCTGACCAACCTTTTTACGTAGAATAAACTTAAAGATCAAGTAGACTATCAAGAGCCCTATTACCGGAAAAATAAAATAGAAGGCATTATGATAACTTACAACAGTTTCCCCTTTTAAAAATACCTGAATAAAATGGGTGAGGTTTTTAATAGTAACAGCACAGATACCGGCTATAAACCCGATCAAAGCGCTGATGATCATTAAAAACTGGCGATGGGAAAGGTTTCTGGATTTCCAGTTCAGGAATTTATGCAACAAAGATTTCCCAAATTTTGCCACGCTGTAAGTATTAGCCTGTGAATATAAAAATAGATTATTGAAATCTAAGCAACCTGTCTAACTGAGCACAATCGAAGTTTTAATTGCTGATATTCAATAAGCCTTCGACTGCGCTCAGGCTGACATTTGTTAATAATAAGACTTTATAAAAGTCTATGTATTTTATAACTTCAACTGAAGATGTAATTCATCCAGTTGTTCCTCATCCAGTTTTGCCGGCGCATCTATCATCACATCCCTACCCGCATTGTTTTTAGGGAAGGCAATGAAGTCTCTAATACTTTCCTGGCCGCCTAATATGGCGACCAGCCTGTCAAAACCGAAAGCAATTCCACCGTGTGGCGGTGCTCCATACTGGAAAGCATCCATTAAAAATCCGAATTGTTCCTTAGCTTCTTCCGGGGTGAATCCAAGATATTTGAACATCTGCGACTGAGTTTCTTTATCGTGTATTCTAATGGATCCTCCGCCTATTTCATTTCCGTTTAGAACAAGATCGTAGGCGTTGGCCCTAACTTTTCCAGGCTCAGATTCAAGAAGCGCGAAATCTTCATTTTTAGGCGAGGTGAATGGGTGGTGCATCGCGTGGAATCTTTCAGTTTCTTCGTCCCATTCTAAGAGTGGGAAGTCAACTACCCATAATGGAGCGAATTCATCAGCTCTTCTTAAGCCTAATTCATTTCCTAAATGCATTCTAAGTGCACTCAGCTGAGTTCTTGTTTTGGCTGCGTCTCCAGCCATTACCAAAATAAGGTCTCCAGGTTTTGCTCCGGTAGCTTCTGCCCAATTTTGCAGGTCATCCTGAGAATAGAATTTATCTACGGAAGACTTTAAAGTTCCATCTTCATTATATTTTGCCCAAACGAGTCCGTTAGCACCAACCTGAGGTCTTTTCACCCAGGAAATAAGCTTATCAATCTCTTTTCTGGTAAAGCTTGCAGCTCCCGGAACTGCAATTCCCACAACGAGTTCCTGTTGGTCAAATACATTAAAACCTTTGTTTTTAGCTACATCGTCCAACTCGGCAAATTCCATCCCGAACCTGATATCCGGTTTGTCATTTCCGTATTTTTTCATCGCGTCGTCGTAGGTCATTCTTGGGAATTCTGCTACATCAACACCTTTAACTTCTTTAAGGAGATGCCTGGTAAGGCCTTCGAAAATATTCAGAATATCTTCCTGTTCTACAAAAGCCATTTCGCAGTCTATCTGGGTAAATTCAGGTTGCCTGTCAGCTCTCAGGTCTTCATCCCGGAAGCATTTTACGATCTGGAAATATTTATCCATTCCACCCACCATCAATAATTGCTTGAAGGTTTGTGGAGATTGGGGAAGGGCATAAAACTGACCTTCGTTCATCCTACTTGGCACTACAAAGTCACGAGCGCCTTCAGGAGTAGATTTTATCAAATATGGCGTTTCAATTTCTATAAAACCTTCATTCGAAAGGTAATTTCTGACTTTCATCCCCACCTGATGGCGAAACATCAGCTTATTTTTCACCGGATTACGGCGAATATCGAGATAACGGTATTTCATTCTGAGATCCTCTCCACCGTCAGTTTCATCTTCTATTGTAAAAGGAGGGGTTTTTGATGAATTCAGGATTTTAAAATCCTCTACAAGAACTTCGATCTCACCAGTGGCGATATTTGGGTTTTTTGCTTCCCTTTCAATTACACTTCCCTCTACCTGTATAACAAACTCACGAGCAAGATTTCCGGCTTTCTCCATAAGCTCTTTAGAAGAACGCTCCTCATCAAAAATTAGTTGCGTCAAACCATAGCGGTCACGAAGGTCTACCCAGATCATAAACCCTTTATTCCTTACTTTCTGAACCCATCCGGAAAGGGTTACTTTATTTCCAATTTGCTGAGCATTTAGTTCACCACAGGTATGACTTCTATACATTTTATCCTTTTAATTTAGAATGGGCACAAAAGTAAGAAGTTAAACACTTTTACTGAACCTTTCCTAGCTAAAAATTATCTGATTTTATCTGAATGTTACCTGAAGTGAATTATGTAATTAATTGATAACAAGTTTAAAACAGTCTCAATGTTAACTTAATGTTACGTAAATATTGATTACTTGTAAACTTTTTCTATATTTGTAATATTAACGTTAACAGAAAAGAGCTATGAAGACTATAAAAAATATACTGCTAGCAGGTGTTCTCCTTGTGGGAGGAGTCGCTATGGCACAGGATAATGACCCAAAACCTGTTTTTGAAAAGGATGGGGATTTAATTAAAGGAACGTTTTATTATGAAGATGGAAGTGTTAGACAGGAAGGTACGTACAAGGACGGTAGATTGCATGGAGAATGGATTTCTTACGACCAAAACGGTGAAAAGACAGCCCTCGCAAATTACGAAAATGGTAAAAAAAGCGGGAAATGGTTTTTCTGGACTGAGAATAAGCTTACCGAGGTGGACTACCAAAACAGTATGATTGCCAGTGTTAATAGCTGGAAGAATGAAAATTCAATAGTAGATAGGCAATAGACATAATATTTATAATAAAAAAACCCCGGAGCAATGCTTCGGGGTTTTTTCGTTAAGATAATTCAGATAGTTCTTTTTCACTATGCTGTTGTTTGAGCTTTGTTTCGAGCTTCTCGTTTTTCTCTGAATTTGATCTTGGCCCTGTTAACTAAGTAGAACATTACCGGAATAATTACCAGGGTAAGGAATGTGGCAAAAATTAATCCGAAGATTACCGTCCAGGCTAAAGGGCCCCAGAAGATTACGTTGTCCCCACCAATATAAATACCAGGATCATAATCTGTAAATAAACCAAAGAAATCAATATTTAGACCTACAGCAAGAGGGATAAGTCCCAATACTGTAGTAATTGCAGTAAGCAATACAGGTCGCAAACGAGATCTACCCCCAGCAACTACAAGTTCAAAATATTCTTTCCTGCTTAGATATTCATCTTCTTCCATACCTTTTTCTTCCTTTCTACGGTCTATAAGAATCTGAGTATAATCAATAAGTACAATAGCATTATTAACTACAATTCCCGCCAATGAAATAATTCCCATCATAGTCATAATTACCACGAAGTCCATTCCGAAAGTTACCAGCCCGAGAAAAACCCCAGCCAAACTCAAAACAATAGCCATTAAAATAATTAAAGGCTTGGAGATGGAATTAAACTGCGCTACCAGGATCAATAAAATTCCCCCCATAGCATAAAACAATGCCATTAATAGAAAACTCATGTTATCTGATTGCTCTTCCTGCTCGCCGGTAAAAGCATAATTAATATCAGCAGGCATTTCATAATTCTGTAACTCATCCTTTAATTCATTTACAATTTCGGTAGGATTATATCCGCCCAGGACATTTGAGTAAACCGTAATAATCCGCTTAAGATCTTTCCGTTTAATAGAACTAAAAGACGAGGTATTACTTTTAGTAATTAGAGATGAAATAGGTACCTGGATCAATTTTCCGTTATTATTTCTAAAGGTTACCGGCTGATTGAAAATTGCACTTTCATCATAGCGGAATTTATCGGCAAACCGAACATTGATGGGGTAATCATCATCCCCTTCTTTATAAGTGGATATTTCTTCCCCATAAATAGACCGTCTTAAAGTTTGTCCTACTGCGGCAGTAGAAACCCCTAACTGACCAGCTTTTTCCCGATCTACCACAACGTCCATTTCTGGTTTTGACTTATTTACGTCTATTTTTAATTCTTCAATTCCCGCAATATTAAGCTCTTCGATGAAATTTCGCATATTCTCAGCTTCACGCAACATATCTTCGTATTCATCTCCACTTAATTCAATATTTATAGGATATCCCGTTGGAGGGCCTGCTGCATCTTTTTCTACAATGATTGAAGCTCCGGGAAAACCTTGTACCGCATCCCTAACTTCAGACAGGACTTTACTACTTTTTACACCTCTACGCAGTTGAAACTCCCGCATAGATAGCGTGATTTTTCCTTTATGTGGCATCTCGTTAGCCTGTCCGGCATCGGTTTGTGGGTTTCCTGCTCCTTCACCTACCTGGGAGATCGCTGATTCCACCATAAAATTATAACCATCTTCATCTTCATATTTTTCAATTGCTCCAAAAACCCGCTCTTCAATTTTTTTGGTGAGTTCATTGGTTTTTTTGATATCGGTACCCTGGGGATATTCGATATAGGTGATAATTTGATTGGGTTCGTTTTCAGGAAAAAACAGTACGTCGGGTTGTGCAACCCCTACCAGGATGAAAGATAAAATAAGCACTCCAAAGGTACCGAAGAAAAATAAATATGCTTTTCTTCCCTTTAGGGCATATTTCAGAAAGCCTTCATATAGGTTTTCTAATTTTTTCAGTGCTTTGAACTGAAAATATTCTACAGCGCCTGCCAGGAAATATTTATATACCCAAAGCATGATTGCTGTTAAAATACTCAGGTTTCCTATGCCTCGAAGTCCTGCTGCATCCAGAACATAACCTGAAACAAGTAAAACGATACCAACACCGGCCAGGATCAAACTCCAACGGATTAGTTTCTTTTTAGTTAAAGATTTTTCTTCGGTCTCCATAAACTTAGAAGTAAGCATGGAATTAATAATTAATGCTACAAACAAAGAAGATCCTAATACTACAGAGAGAGTGATCGGGAAGTAAATCATGAATTTCCCAATTAATCCCGGCCATAATCCTAATGGGAAAAATGCCGCCAGGGTGGTTGCGGTTGAGGCGATAATAGGCCATGCAATTTCACCCATTCCCTGTTTGGCAGCTTTCATTCGTGGCATTCCCTGACTCATTAATGAGTACACGTTTTCTACTACCACAATACCATTGTCCACCAGCATTCCCAGTCCCATCACCAAACCAAAAAGTACCATGGTGTTCATGGTGAATCCAAGCGATGATAGAATAAATAGGGACATAAGCATGGACAAAGGAATGGCAAAGCCCACAAACAGTGCATTTCTAAATCCTAAAAAGAACATAAGTACAAGCACTACCAGGATAACCCCGAAAATAATGTTGTTCACCAGGTCGTCTACCTGATTTTGTGTTTTGATAGACTGATCGTTGGTGAGTGAAATATTTAAATCTTCAGGCAGGTAATTTTCCTGTTCCCTCTTTACAATTTCTTTGATATTTTCAACGGCTTCGATCATATTTTTTCCAGCACGCTTTTTAACATCCAGCATTACCACAGGATTGCCGTATTCCCTTGCGTACGTAGTTGGATCCTGATCTTTAAAATTGATTGTGGCAATATCTTTAAGGAAAATATTGCCCCCGTCGGTTTTTACGACTACATCACGAAGTTCCTCAGGATTATCTATCTCCCCCAGGATCCTGATATTCTTCTGTACGCCATTGCTGATTACATTTCCTCCGGAGATGGTATTATTCTCCCCGCGAACGGCATTGATGATATTGTCAAAACTTACCTGGGAAGCGGTCATTTTATAGATATCTACAGCAATTTCTACTTCCTGATCCTCAACACCTCTAATGCTTGCCTCTTTAATTGGCTGAAGCAGTTCAATTTTATCCTGTAGATATTCAGCATAGTCTTTTAACTGCTGAATGGGATAATTTCCAGTAAGGTTGATGTTTAATATGGGCTGTTCTTCGGAAAGATTTAGGTCAAAAACATTTGGCTCTACTTTGGCTCCATTGTCTAATGTAGGCCAGGTTGTCTCAGCTTTTACCTGATCTACTTTATCTTTTACCCGTTGTTTCGCTACCGGGATTTCCACATCTTCTTCAAATTCTACGATCACCATAGAATAATCCTGCAGGGTGGTAGAGGAGATTTCCCGTACACCTCCAATATTGTTGAACTCCTCTTCCAGTGGCTCGGTAATAAATTTCTCTACATCTTCCGCCGAATTTCCGGGGTTTATAGAACTTACATAAATTTTGGTTTCTATAATTTCGGGAAAAGATTCCCTGGGCATCGTATAATACGAGTAAACTCCCAAAAATAAAATGATG
>CAXGBX010000105.1:0-7227 GCA_964008195.1 uncultured Flavobacteriaceae bacterium | reverse complement strand
CCTGGCAATATACGCCGGAGCGCCTATATAACCAATCCTCCAACCGGTCATAGCGAAGGCTTTTGAAACTCCGTTTACTGTTACGGTTCTATCATACATATCTTCAAAACCTGCCATAGAAGCATGATCTCCTACAAAATTGATATGCTCGTAAATTTCATCACTAACCACAATAATGTCTGGGTATTTTTTTAGAACATCAGCCAAAGCTCTCAACTCTTCTTTGCTGTAAACCATTCCGCTTGGGTTACACGGAGAGCTATACCATATCATTTTAGTCTTAGGGGTGATGGCGGCCTCTAATTGTTCCGGGGTGATTTTAAAATTGGTTTCAACACTCGTGGGAACTTCTACCGGAATGCCTTCTGCTAATTTTACAATTTCAGCATAACTCACCCAATATGGGCAGGGTAATAAAACTTCGTCTCCGGGATTCAGCACTACCATGGCTACATTTGCTAAAGATTGTTTAGCACCCGTGGAGACAACTATCTGAGATCTGTCATAAGTTAGATCGTTATCTCTTTTGAATTTAGTGATGATCGCGTCTTTCAATTCCACATATCCATCAACAGGGGTGTAGGAATTATAATTTTCATTTATAGCCTGGATCGCGGCTTCTTTGATAAAATCTGGGGTATTAAAATCTGGCTCACCCAGACTCAGGCCGATAATATCTTTGCCTTCAGCTTTTAATTCACGCGCCTTGGCAGCCATGGCGAGGGTTTGGGAAGTTGCCATTGAGTTAATGCGATCTGATAATTTTTCTTGCATAATGCTAATTTTTTTGATTTTACTGCAAATTTTTCTTGCGCGTGATTCTCAGAAATATTGAGAATAGTTTCAAAGTTAAAATTTTATAAATTCCATCGATCTCATTTCTGAAAAAAATAGCAATAAAAAATAACTACTTTTGCAGAAAACACCTGACATTGGAATTACTTAGAAAATACTTTCCGGAATTAACTACAGATCAGATCTCAAAATTTGAGAAATTAGAAGAGCTCTATAAAGACTGGAATTTAAAAATTAATGTAGTCTCCAGAAAGGATATTGATGAACTTTATCTAAGACATGTGCTACATTCCCTGGGAATCGCAAAAGTTCAAAAGTTTGAACCAGGATCAAAAATTCTTGACGTTGGTACTGGGGGAGGCTTTCCCGGAATTCCGTTGGCGATCATGTTTCCTGAAAGTACTTTTCATTTAGTAGATTCCATCGGAAAAAAGATTAAGGTTGTAGAAGAAGTTTCTGAAGGCTTGGGACTTGAAAACATTACCACTTATAATCAGCGCGTGGAGGAATTAAAGGGGAGTTATGATTTTATCGTAAGTCGGGCAGTCGCCGTGATGCCTACTTTTGTAAGATGGGTAAAGGATAAAATTGCCAAAGAGAGTAACCACGAAAGAAGAAATGGGATCCTTTATTTAAAAGGAGGGGATCTAACTGAAGAGCTCAAAGATTACCGCACTGCGCAAATCTTTGAGCTTTCAGATTATTTTGAAGAAGACTTTTATGATACTAAAAAAGTTGTCTATCTCCCTATGAAATATAAAGGCTAATTTATTTAGATATAATTATTTTCTTAGTTCGGGATTCCTCTCCTGAATATAATTTCAGAATATAAACAGCAGAACTTAACTTCTGATTTATCTTTAATAGCACAGCTTCCTGGGTTGGAACATTCCAGAAGGTCATAATTTTCTGACCCGAGATGCTGTAAAGTTCCACGTAATCTACATTTATCAAATCTGGATTGAAGAGTGAAATTTCATCTGTTGCTTTTAGATAATCAAGTTTTAGGATAGTATCATCCACTTCAGGATCAGTAATTCCAGGCTTTTCATCTACCGGATTATCTTCATCTGTATTACCTTCAGAATCTTCTTCTTCTTCTTCTTCTTCTTCTTCTTCGGTCTTAAATACAATTTCATACCGGTCATTAAAAGAACCTAATTCTTCAGCAGTTGCAGTATAATCTTCTTTGGTTAGATCGAAGTAGGTATTGTTCAGTTTATCCTTTAAATAAATATCGAATCCTTCTTCAATATTTTCTAACTCATCAATTTTAATGGTATAAGCTCCTTCCTCAGAAATTTTGATTCCCAGGGGTAATACCTGATCCAGGTTAAAATCTGGAACTGCCTGAATAACAAATTCAGTACTATCAATCATCCAATACATATCTTCCAGGTTATTTTCTATTAGAGGTGCATCATAGCCCAGATCAAAACCACCCGTAGAATTTTCATCAGCTGTTACCAGGATCTGTCTATGATAACCTTTTGGAGATTCAAATTTCAATCTGATTTTAAATCTGCTATCTGTTTCATACGTGTTCTCCTCAGATTTCTTCGGATCTTTTTCCTGAGAATGGAATTGAGAATCACCAGACGATTCCGGGACAAAGCCTCTATACTTATTTTTAAAGGTTAGAGGGGAAGGTGAGGAAACTCCGGTAGAACTAACAAAAAAGGCTTGTCCTACAGGAATATATCGAGCAGGTGGGGCTTTGGTACTGCGATCACCTGTATCATCTATTCGGGAATCAATAGATGAAGCAGATGCGATTCCTCCCGATAGATTATAAACGGCATACCCTCCAATGTATTCCTCAAGATAGTGTGAATTGCTAGGGCCAAAATGATCCCAGAAATAAAGACTTCCATTGAAACTACCCAGGTTTTCTTCAATAAACCTTTGAGCATCGATAGCCGAAGGATATGGATTCCCTGTTAGTAAATTTTGTCCAGACCCGATGGATACACTAATATTTCCATTATTAGGTTTTCCACGAAAGGTATAGTTTTGTCTATTACTCACTGGTGCGTATCCTGTAGTTCCTTTCATGCTATAGCCGATACCCGACTGAAGTACGTCAGATTCTCCAAATTGCAACCATTCGCTATAATCATCGGCATTACCTTTAAATGTATATAACCAATAGGAACTTATTCTTTTCGCACCGGAGTAATTTCCATCGGCCCAACGAAACTGATAATTAAAATTAATAGATTTAGGATCAGTTGGATCAGTTCCATCCATGAGTACTCCTGCTACCGAATATCCGGAATTATTTGACTGCCCGGTTAGGGAAACAGGTGAAGTCCAGTAATTATAGTTGAAGCTATTGGCGGTTCCTTGTTGGTCTACATCTACATAACCTGAACTGGCTTCATCCAGAATACTTCCTTCTGTTTGAATTAATTGTGATTCACCATCAAGGTCAATAATTCCATTGATCCTTAAATAATGGGAGATTGATAAGCCATTTCCAGATCCTCTACCGTTATTCATGTCAACGGTACCCTCCATCTTAAGCTCTCCACTTTCAGATAGCAAACCTAATAAACTTATATTTCTGTTTGAGGAAGTTATATCATGCTCTGTAATAACAATATTCCAGTTGATATTTTCACCATTAATCCCTTTTGAATTGGGTGCATCCCATACATCAGGATGCAGCCAAGTATTCATAATGTTCCATGCACCGTTATTGTTTGAAATATATGGTAATGGAGCAGTATTTTCCTGCATAAGCTGAATATTCCTTAAAAAAGCATCTGCCGAAGATCCTACGGCGCCAATATTTGGTGTTTTTCCAGATGCTATTAAATTTTCTATAGCAAGAAGTTGATAGTAGCCTACTAAATTATTAAAATCTGGTAACGCTGGCGTATTGGTGATATTTAGATCTTGCGTAAGTATTTCACCTTCAACTTTTGAACCAGATTGCTGTAAACGCTGGTTCATAAAGAATCTAATTTGGTCTGGCGATATAGGAGTTTGCCAAATTCTTACCTCCTCAATAAATCCATTAAAATGTTCTTTGGTCAACTTAGGAGAGCCTGGGGATGGAGATGCACCAATTAAAAACGGGGCATCAAAATTGCCAGAACCACCTGGAATATTATTTGTGTTGGTTTGGATTTCGATTCCATCTACAAATAGTTGCATTTTTGAACTGGTATAAACACCTGCTATATGGTACCACCTGTCAGTTGCAATTTTTTGGGTAGAGGTAACACTTCTATTTCTAACCCTAAAACTTGGGGATCCATTATTTAAAATTAGATCGTATCCCAAATTAGGTTCGCCTTCAATACGTTTTGAAAGGATTGTTTTTACGCCAGAAATTGAATTAGGCTTGACCCATGCTTCTACTGAAAAATCTTTGCCGCCCATAGCATAGTAATTCCCGGCATCTACGTAATCGTCTACTCCATCAAAATTAAGCTTACTACAAGCTTCAGGAAGGTTTACTATTAGGGTATCAGTGATTTCAGAACATTCTTCTATGGCGGGTTTAACAATCCAGGTAAGTTCATAGGTTTGTCCAGATTGTCCGGTAAACCTGGTGTTATGAGCCTGTGCATCTTGAAAAAATGCATTAGTCGCATCAGCCGGACTTATAATTTCCCATCTACCAACGCCCAATTCAGGATCTATCTGACTTGCGTTGAGCTGAACTGAAGTTATACCACATTCATTAATATCAATATCTTCACCGGCTTCTACAATAATTTCTAGCGGCTGGTCTATAGTTATGTTTTCAGTTAGAAGGCTACAGCCAGTAGAAGTATTCGCTGTAAAAGTGTAAACTCCAGCAGCCAGGTTATCTACCAATAAAGTCCCTGACGTATTAGTGTCATCAACAATGATTTCATTACCGGTGTTATCGAGTATACTTAGTATGTATTCCGGCTCGTTCGGAGAAATAAAACCACCCGCAACCTCAAGTGTTGCCGTTCCGTCTGATCCACCAAAACAGGTAACGTTTGTATGTGAAGTTTGTACAATTTCAAGAGGTGTAGGCTCTTCAATAGGTTCACTGATCAAACTCACAGTACAGCCATTGGCATCGGTTACGGTTACGGTATAACCGTTAGGATTTGGAGCTAGATCTGTAGCTGTTTGTGTATTTTGAATTACAGTTCCGGTTTCATCTTCCCAAGCATAAGTGAATGGAGCCAAACCAGTATTTTCGGTCACCGAAACAGTTGCTGTTCCATCATTAGCACCGAAACAGGTTACATCTGTAATAGATGTGGTAGCCTCTGGTGAGTTTAGGAAAGTAATCAGTACAGTATCAATACAGGTCGCATCGGGATCATTAGAGGTTAAAGTTAATTCAATACTTCCCGCTTGTATTTCATTTTCAGTAGGAGTGTACACGGCATCCAAAGCGGTAGTACTAGAGAAGTTTCCTGCACCTCCAGACCAGGTTCCACCCTCGTTTGAACCTAATATTTCTGCATTTAGTTGGACTGTCTCAGCATTTGAGCAAACAGATTGATCTTGTCCCGCGTTAATTTGCAAGATTTCTACTTCTGTGGTTCCGGTTTTTGCTGTGCATCCATAGAAGTCTGTTACTTCCAAGGTGTAAACCCCGGCCATTGCCGCTGTGACCTCCGGAATTTCCAACGTCGTTGCTTCATTTAGCTCCTCAGTATTATTAACCGTTACCTTATCGGAGAATCCTGAAGGCCCGGTCCATTCAAACGTGATTGGAAAACGACCACCTTCTATATTCGCATATAATTCTAATTTTTCGCCTTCGCACAGGATTGAGTTATTATCTGGATTGATTTCAAATTTAATTTGCTCCAGTGTTCCAAAAGAAATGTCATCCAAACCAAAATCATTACCACTTCTAATCGTTTCAAGATTTACAATTTCAAGGACCGCAGTAGTTGAGTTTCCCGAATTCCAAAAAGGATTGCTGTAAAACTGTACCCAGTTTCCACGATTTACCTGATCGTAACTCGTGGGTTTAGGAGCATCTTTCAAATCTGCGATTGTACCAGTATTCACTCCATTTACCCTAAATTGTAGGCGAGCTGGATTACCAGGGTTAATATTCATTCCCCAGGCATTAAAATAGTAATTGGTGTTAGGCTGGATGTTTTCTATTGTTTGTCTCCATATTACTTTTCCCGAGCCAGGGTGACCATTTATAATCATAAAATTACCATCGCCAGTAGTATGATCCCCACCATAAAAGTTATTGTGATAAAAGCGAGCATCATCATCAACGGCAAAAAATCCTTCGGGATATAAACTTTGAGAATTACCGGTTTCATCGCCATATTCGGTAAAAAAGCCCGTTGGCCCATCTTCGAAATCACCATTTGTAATTAGTTCATTAGATACACTTATATAACCGGTTCCTTCACAACCCAAGTCATCTGTAACAATAAGGGTATAGGTTTTGGCTATTTCTACATCCAGTCTTCTATCTCTACCAAGTATTTCACCATTTGCTTCCCATCTATATGAACTGTATTGATTATCAGAAACAAGCTCAATAAAAGCTGAATCTCCACAATAATTTGCTGTGATAGTTGGGTTTGGAGGTTGTCTTACCACGACTTCTACAGAAGCCCTACCGGGGCATTCCAAATCTGGATCGGTATATTTTACAGTATATATTGTTGTTTCTCCAGGCGTTACATTTGTTGGGTTTTGTTCGTTGGAAGTCCAGTTTTCGTCAGTACTGGAAGTCCATTCTACATCTGGTGCGCTTTGTATTTCTCCAGTTATTTTAACATCATCAATAGCCCAACTATAACCTCTGGCATTACTTCCTTGATTTAGAAATCGAAATCTAATTCTCACTTGATCATGTCCAATTATCTCACTAATTTGATCGTTAAAAGGCTTAAAATTGTTGGGGCTGCCCTGGGTATTATTAAAGAAGGTATAAAGATTCCACGAAGCGCCATTGTTTATAGAATAATCAATTACTGCAAAATCTCCCCAGTTTTCACTAACATCACGATAAAAGTGTCTAAATTCAAGTGTTAAAGATGTATAACCTTGTGTTGAAAACGCAGGTGTGATAAGGTTCGATTCATTAATGTTGGAATTAGCATTTAAATTAAACTTATTGGCTACTACAAAACTTCCACTTCCAGAATTTATGGTGCCACCACCTTCAGGAGGATTAAAGTTATTTTGTCGTGCCCAAGTCGCAGCTCCCGCATTATTGGGGCTCCAATTGGTACTCGAATTAAAATTTTCTGATAATAAAGTCTCTTCGATATCTTGAATAAGTTCAGTTGAAGAGAATAAATCAATACTTTCTCCAGGGCATATTTCTACCCTTGAAGCGCTGGCCTCCACTTGAAAGGTAGGCACAACGGTTACAGACACACTAAATTCTTCTGGATTGGAACAGGATGAGTTACTTAATGTGTAGTAATAGGTGAAAACTGTATTATTTTC
>CAXGBX010000104.1:0-7278 GCA_964008195.1 uncultured Flavobacteriaceae bacterium | reverse complement strand
AATTTGATGAATCTGAAAATAAAGATCTAACACTTCAGTCTAAATTCATTTCTGTAGATCCATATCTACGTGGGAGAATGCGTGATGAAAAATCGTATATAGAGCCGTTTGAAGTCGGAAAACCTTTGGAATCTATGATCGTTTCAGAAGTAACCGATTCAAAAAATGATAAATTTAAAAAAGGTGATCATGTAATTGGTATGCTGGACTGGAAAAAACAGCAGCAACATTCTGGGGAAGGCCTGCGGAAAGTAGATCCATCTATGGCGCCGCTTTCAGCATATCTTGGAGTGTTGGGACTTACAGGACTTACTGCTTATTTAGCCCTGGATAAGATTGGAAATTTAAAAGAAGGTGAGACACTTCTGGTTTCTGGTGCTGCGGGAGCTGTTGGTAGCGTAGTAGGACAAATTGGAAAGATCAAAGGTTGTAAGGTCGTTGGAATTGCTGGTAGCGATGAAAAGATTGAACATATCCAAAAAAAGTTTGGATTTGATGCTGGTATCAATTACAAAACTACTGATAATATGAAGAAGGCTATAAAAGATGCCTGCCCTGACGGAGTTGATGTTTATTTTGATAATGTTGGAGGTGAAATTCTGGACGCTGCCCTACAAAATATCAATAAGGCTGCCAGGATAATTAATTGTGGAGCTATCTCCATTTATAACAAAACTGAAGTTCCTACCGGTCCCAGACCTGAAGGAATACTGATAAAAAAATCAGCTTTGATGCAAGGTTTTCTAGTAAGAGATCATATGGAAGACTTTGAAAGAGCAATTTCTGAGCTTGCTGGCTGGTTGAAATCTGGAGAACTCAAATATGATGAAACTATAGTTGAAGGTTTTGATAAAACCCCTCAAGCTTTTATAGATCTATTTGACGGAAAGAATCTGGGTAAAATGGTAGTGAAAGTATAATGCAAAGAAACTGTCTCAAAAGTTAGAAATACGTCATCCTGAATTCATTTCAGGATCTCAACAATTTGATAATTAATCATAATTAGATGCTGAAACCTGTCTGCCGGCAGGCAGGCAAGTTCAGCTTGACGAAAGAATCACTTTTGAGACAGTTTTTTTAATATTTCAAATCATTCTATTGTTGTTGCTGCGTTGGCATAATATAAACATCGTTTATGTTAGCTCTTTTCGGCTGCGACAAAGAATAAAAGATAGCTTCTGCAATATCTTCAGCTTCAAGAGGTGTCATTTCTTTAAAGTTAGACAGCAAGTCTTCCTTGATTTCATCATCTGTTATAGTATCTGTAAGTTCTGTATCCACAAAACCTGGTTCGATAGACGTCACGTTAATATTGAATTTTGGTGCCAATTCCTGTCTTAATCCTTCTGAAAACATTTTCACAGCAGACTTGGTTGCACAGTAAACTGCTCCACCAGGATACATTTTATTTGCCGCACTAGATGAAATATTGATAATGTTACCACTTTTCTGCTCCATCATTGTAGGTAATACTGCGGCAACTCCATTCATTACTCCCTTGATATTAACATCAATCATCTTATCCCATTCATCTGTATGTAAATTTTTCACATACGATAATGGCATAAGCCCGGCGTTATTAATCAATCCATCAATAGATGAAAATTCTTTCTTTGTTTTTTCTACAAGATTCTTGAAATCTTCTTTTTTAGTAACATCTCCCGGAACAACGAGAGCTTTACCGCCATTTTGTTTTTCGATTTTATCCTTAAGATTATTTAGTTTTTCTTCCCTTCTGGCAGTAAGAACAACATTCGCACCTTCTTTGGCTAATTTTAAAGCTGTTGCTTCTCCAATTCCACTTGATGCGCCAGTTATTATGATCGTTTTTCCTTTAATACTCATTATAATTATTTTTTTTAGTTTCCTAAAAATACTTGAAAACAGCGGAATTCATTGGTAATCTACCGGCTTTGTCATTTATTTAACCCGTTTCATCAAGGCTTGTTAATTTATTATAATAAAAAAAGCCATATCTCAGGGATATGGCCTTTTATAAATTAGATAAATCGTTACATTATTTCTTTGGTGGTCTTGACGGCCTCACTTCTATCTTACTAGGTAAGGTTCTAGGATTCATTTTTAATAAATCTTCAACCAGTTCGCCAATATCTTCACTTTGGATTTTCCAGGCATCGTCTTCTGAAGGTTCATTATCGTTAAAATAGGTCGCGACGGAACCAGGCATTATAGTACTAACCTTTACTCCTTTATCCCTAAGATCCAGCATTACAGCCTGAGTAAATCCAGTTACTCCAAATTTACTGGCATTATATGCTGCACCTCCTGCGAAGAAATTCGTTCCGGCAAGACTGGATATGGTAATAATATAACCTTCTGATTTTTTTAAGGCGTCCACACAAGCTTTTATGCTGAAAAATACCCCGGTCAAATTCGTATCAATAGTATCTTTCCATTCATCTCCCGTGAGATCTTCTACAGAACCAAAATTACCAATTCCGGCATTGGCTACCAATACATCCAATTGCCCCCACTTATTCATTAAGGTATCCACTGCTTTTTTCTGACTGTCAAAACTTCTCACATCTGCTTCAAGTCCGAGTGCCTCTCCATGACTGGAAAGTTTTTTTGCTGCCTTTTCAGCAGCTGAAAGTGAACGGCTGGTCACCGCGACTTTATAGCCCATCTTTAACAGGGTTTCAGCTACACCATAACCTATACCTTTACTTCCTCCGGTGATTAGTGCTGTTTTGTTATTCTTATCCATAAATTTAATTTTTAATAAAGCTACTAAAGACGCTTATCCTCCTGAAATTTAAAGCTCTAAGATTCTGTTAATTTTAAAGGTTAAATACTTTATAAAACCTGGTAAAAGACTTTTGTAGAATCGTAAAAAAACTAACTTTGTACCTCAGAAAAATTCATCTGAATTAAGTTGAATTTTCACAAAATCAGTACTGACTAATTTAATAGAGATACCTTGGAAAATATTAAAGCACAAAAGTTACTCAACAAGATTCAGCGCGACCTAATGCGTAATGGAATTATTACAAATACAATCGTGGAAGACCTTAAAGAGCTTCGTAAACTTGTTGTTGAAGAAAATATTCCCCTGCTTGCCAAGGTTACCCGTTTAACTTACGAACACATCGCTGAAAATGATGATTTCTTAATTGCCATTCCAGACGATGAGCCATTAGAATTGGACGAAGAGGCAGAAGAAGACACTGAAATTGTGGAGACAGAGGACGTTACAGGACAGGAAAGTTTAGAATATATGCTTTCATTAATGGCTGAACATGCTAACAAGGTGAATGAAATGGAACTTCGTGATTATGTGAAGGCACTAAAAGAACATGCCGGGGAGGATTATTAATATTCTCGGAAAATTTCTCAGAAGTTCTTCTGAAAAGTTACAAAAAGAAATTACTTGATGAAAGAAAAAGCGAAATCTAAAAAGAAGTCGCGAATCCGCTTATTGCATCAATACTATAGTTATACTGGTTTTTATTCCTTTGTTTGGAATAGTTTAAAAAAAGCAATATTACCAATAGTATTGTTCGTAGGTGCTTTATGGGCCATAGATCGATATCTTCTGGACATTGAAGAGATGTTGATCACCATTACTGAAACTTATGCACCTTTCGAGGTACTTAGCATCTTTTTTCTTTCAGAATCGTTATTAGGTCTGGTTCCTCCGGAATTATTCATTGCCTGGGCCGGAAAATCTGCCAGCCCCATACTTTTTTTAAGTCTGTTGGCTACAGCCTCTTATCTTGGGGGTATTGTTTCTTACTGGATAGGTGTTGCTATCACAAAGATCCCCGCAGTTCACCAGGCTTTAGAGCTGAAAATGGCGAAGCATATTAAGAATACCAGAAAATGGGGAGGTTTTTTAATTATTGTAGGTGCGCTATTACCTATACCGTTTGCAATGACAAGTATAGCCGCAGGAATCATAAGATTTCCTTTTTCGAGCTATCTGATTTTCGGGTTGTTAAGGTTTGCCAGATTCTACCTGTATGCCCTCGTTATCTTTGAAATGGTTTAACGCTTTCCTAAACAAAATTCTAAACTTTTCATAAGGCTTAAGGTTTAGCCTGTTAATCATACTATCTTCGATATAAATTGCGTGAGTACGCAATATTTGATTAACCATTAAAACCAAAATCATGTCAATACTTACAATCGTACTGAACATTCTATTACCACCTTTAGCCGTTTTTATGAAACACGGTTTAGGAGTAACTTTTTTAATTAGTTTATTGCTAACCGCTTTAGGTTGGATTCCAGGTGTAATTCATGCATTCCTGGTTAACGGAACAAAATAGTAAAAAGTTGTTCATAAAAGGAAAAAGACCGGCATTTGCCGGTCTTTTTTATATATGGATTAACAAGAGAAATTAATTTTCTTCCTCCTCATTTTCTTTAATTACCAATTGCCATTTCCATGCGCTCTTTAAAGCATCGTCCAAACTACGCTCAGCTCTCCAGTTCAATTCATGGTTCGCTTTTGTAGTATCAGCATAGGCAGCAGTAATATCCCCTTCCCTTCTACCCGTAATTTCATAAGGCAGTTTTTCTCCGGAGACTTTTTCAAATGAATTGATAACTTCTAATACTGAATTTCCTTTACCTGTGCCCAGATTAAAAACCTCATAATTCTGCTGTTCCTTACCATTCATTAATCTCTGTAATGCGTTAACATGAGCTTCAGCAAGATCCATCACATGGATATAATCTCTTATAGCTGTTCCATCTT
This sequence comes from uncultured Flavobacteriaceae bacterium, assembly GCA_964008195.1. Classification (GTDB taxonomy): domain Bacteria; phylum Bacteroidota; class Bacteroidia; order Flavobacteriales; family Flavobacteriaceae; genus Christiangramia. The sequence goes on along the minus strand of CAXGBX010000104.1, from coordinate 2,555 downwards.
CCGTAGGATAATCATTTCCGAAAACAGATAATTTTTCCCTTTTCCCGATAGCGGTCTGGGTAATAAATGGGATTAAATTCTGTGGTGTTCCTATGGGTAATTCACCAATTTCAGCAGTTGGATGAGCACCTACAGGATTAAAATACCGCAATGAAATAGCTTTTAAATTAGTATTTGTTTTACAGATATCCTGAATGATCTCCTCTCCTATCTGTTTTGTGTTCCCATAAGGTGATTCCGCTTTCTTCACAGGTGCATCTTCAGTAATAGGCAGTTCATCTGCCTGGCCATAAACCGTACAGGACGAACTAAAGATAAATCTTGAATTCTCCTTTTTATTTAATTCATGAAGCAAATAAACCAGCGTAGAAATGTTATTTTCATAATAAAGTAAAGGATTAGAAACACTTTCCCCTACAGCTTTCGATGCTGCAAAATGTATGACATTTTCTATATCATGATATTGTTCGAAAAAATTCTTTACTGCAGATTTCTCACGCAGATCTATATTTTCAAATTCCGGGGTCTTACCTGTTATCTGGGTGATGCCTCCAAGAACATCTATGGAAGAATTGGATAAATTATCAATAATAACAACTTCAAAACCTTCATTTTGAAGAGCAACTACCGTATGGGATCCTATAAAACCTAATCCGCCGGTCACTAATACTCTTTTAGTACTCATAGAAATATATTACAGGTGCAAATTAATAAAAATGCTCTATTGGCTACGCCTATTTTTATTAAAAAGATCATAAAGCTGACTGCATACTTTAATGTCATGTCTATTTAATAAATTACCTTTGTGCCGGGTTTAAATATAGTTTATGTCTTTAGAAAGCCAGGTCAAATTTTACAAGTGGATTAGTATTCTGGAAGGAATCTCTTTCCTCCTATTATTGTTTATCGCAATGCCGTTGAAATATCTTTTTGAAATGCCAGAAATGGTTAGGCAGGTAGGAATGGCTCATGGAATCCTCTTTATTGCCTATGTTATTGGCGGGATTCTTTTATTCAAACCTATGAACTGGACGTTAAAACAATTGGCAATCATCTTAGGTTGTTCAGTGTTACCATTCGGACCATTTTATGTGGAAAAGAAATATCTTTAATATATGAATATTGAAGAAGGACTTATAAACCTTATCTGCTTTTTTGAAGAATTGTTTCTAGACTACGGAATGAATTCTGTAGTAGCTCAATACCTGAACTTATTAATCAATCTTGTAGCGCTAACTCTTTTAGTGTTAGGGATTAATTACCTTATAAAACACTTTATAATTGAAGGTTTTAAGTTATTCACAAATAAAACAAAAACAACCCTTGACGATTTTCTAATAAAAAGTAATTTTCCAAGGTATGTAGGACGCTTTTTACCTCTATTTGTAGTTTATAAAATCTTCCCCCTGATCTTTATGGATTTTCCCGACGTCCTGAAGGTTTTTTACAAAATAGTAGATATCTACTTAATTATACTGGTTATCTGGATTTGCAGGAGTGTACTGAGGTCTACTAGGAATTACCTGAAAACAAGGGAAGAGTTCAACGATAAACCTCTGGAAAGTTTCAGCCAGATAATTATGATCTTTATCTGGATTCTGGGGCTTATGTTTATTTTTTCTGAAATTACAGGTAAATCTGTTCTGGGATTTGCCATTTCGTTAGGTGCCGCTTCCGCAGTAATCCTTTTAATATTTAAGGATACTATTTTAGGACTTGTTGCTTCTATCCAGGTTTCTGTAAACGATATTGTAAGGATTGGTGACTGGATAAGTTTTGAAAAATTTGGCGCAGATGGTACAGTGACCGAGATTAACCTTGCGACGGTACGTGTCCAGAACTGGGATAATACGTATACCACCATCCCTACCTACAGTTTAATTTCAGATTCATTTCAAAACTGGAGAGGGATGCAGGAATCCCCGGGAAGAAGGATCAAACGCTCTGTATTTATCAAGCAGAATTCTGTAAAGTTCCTGAGTAATGAAAAAATCAATGAGCTAAAGAAAATTAATCTTATTGCTCCTTATCTAGAAAACAAACAGGCTGAAATTGATAAATTCAACGAATCAAACAATATTGACAAAAGCATACTCATCAATGGCCGTAATCAAACAAATCTTGGGATTTTCAGGAAATATGCAGATACATATCTTCACGAGCATTCTGCCATTCATAAAGAAATGTATATCATAGTAAGACACCTGGCTCCTACGGCGAATGGTATTCCGCTGGAAATCTTGTGTTTTAGTAAAGACAAACGCTGGGAAAATTTTGAGTATATTTCGGCTGATATTTTTGATCATCTTATCGCGGCTATCCCTTATTTTGATCTCAAACTTTTTGAGGCTCCTTCAGGTGATGATATTCGTAATTTTTTAGGAGAAAAATCGTAAACCTATCTCAACCAACCAATTATGAAATTAAAACCTTTTTTACAGGGATTCGGAATTCTGGCAGTAATTATAACACTTATCCCGCTTATTGCTGCTGATTTCTGGTGGATACGGATGTTCGATTTCCCTCATATAGAACTTACGCTGCTAACCTTAACC
>CAXGBX010000103.1:0-7301 GCA_964008195.1 uncultured Flavobacteriaceae bacterium | reverse complement strand
AAAAGACCCTTCATTTAGGGAAGGCATGAACTCTTTCCCTGTATTTTTCATGATCATAAAACCTAAAACCACTATCACCGTAGGAACTGAAAGGAATAAAATCTTATTTGCTAATGCCCAGGATAAGATTCTACGGTAAAACCTTCTGAAGAGAGCAAAGACCCCCAATAGCCCAAAGGCAATTAAACCTACAAATATGAGGTTCATAAAGATACTCCGGTCAAAGCCAAGCGGTCTCCAGTACTCCGCCAAAAGGAATACGATAGCAAAAGCTGAAACAATAATATTTATCAAATTACCTCTTTTTGGGCTGATCTTTTTTTGAAGCAACAGAATACCAGTTACCCCAAAAGCTACGAGGATAATACCGGTAAAATAGCCGAAGATCATGGCCACAAGACCCGCTAGTACCAGAATAACATTCACGGTATATCCCACACGGTTATTTGCGGTTCGTTTTTTAAAGAAGGTTGCGGCAAATGGCGGAATCAAAAAGAGTGCAACAATTAGTGATGCCGTTAACGCCATGGTTTTGGTAAATGCCAAAGGCCTGAACAGTTTCCCCTCAGCACCAATCATAGTAAAAACAGGAATAAAGCTGATGATCGTTGTAAGTACAGCCGTTAAAATTGCACCTGAAACTTCTGAAGTAGCATTATAAACTACTTCATTTATAGGGAGTTTTTTTCCATTCTCATCGGTACTGAGCTCATCCAGATGCCGGAGGATATTTTCAGAAAGTATTACCCCTACATCCACCATGGTCCCAATGGCGATCGCTATTCCAGATAATGCCACAATATTTGCAGGCACATTGAAGAGTTTCATAGAAATAAATACCATGAGTACTGCTACCGGCAGCAATCCTGAAATAAGGACCGAAGCCCTTAAATTATAAACCATCACAATAATCACCAGGATTGTGATTAGAATCTCCAGTGTAAGGGCTTCGTTTAATGTACCAAGGGTTTCCTGTATCAGTTCTGTCCTGTCGTAAAACGGAACTACGGTCACCTGGGACACCGTACCATCTTTTAGGGTTTTGGAAGGCAGGCCACCACTAATTTCAGCGATCTGGTCTTTTACATTATTAATAACCTCCAAAGGATTTGCTCCATACCTGGCCACTACCACTCCACCTACAACCTCTGCACCTTCCTTATCCAGAATTCCCCTTCTTTGGGCAGGCCCTAAAGTTACCCTGGCGATATCTTTGATCCTTACTGAAGTATAATCTTCAGAAGTAACCACAGCATTTTCAATATCCTCGATGGATTTCACATATCCGAGTCCGCGTACCAGATATTCGGCGTTATTGATTTCGAGTGTTTGGGCGCCAATATCGCGGTTACTTTCCTTAACCGCCATCGTTACCTCCTTAAGACCAATATTATATTGGCGCATTAATTCAGGATCCACATCTATCTGGTACTCCTGTACATATCCTCCAATAGAAGCAACTTCTGAAACCCCACTGGCTCCGGAAAGTGCATACTTCACATAGTAATCCTGGATACTTCGTAATTCATGGAGATCCCATCCCCCGGTAACATTCCCATCTTTATCCCGACCCTCAAGGGTATACCAGAAGATCTGTCCTAAACCAGTAGCATCAGGTCCTAAAGCAGGATTAACACCATCTGGCAACAAATTGGAAGGCAAAGAATTCAGTTTCTCAAGAATCCTGCTACGGCTCCAGTAGAATTCCACATCTTCCTCAAAAATGATATAGATACTGGAAAAACCGAACATAGATGAACTCCGAATGGTTTTAACTCCAGGGATCCCCAATAAGGAAGTCGTTAACGGATAGGTTATCTGGTCTTCAATATCCTGAGGGGAACGTCCAGGCCATTTGGTAAAAACGATTTGCTGGTTTTCCCCAATATCAGGAATGGCATCTACTGCCACAGGATCTGTTGGCAGAAACCCGGTATTCCAGTTAAAAGGAGCGTTCACAATTCCCCAGCCTACAAAAAGAACCAGGAGTAAAACAGCTACAAGTTTATTTTCTATTAAAAATTTAATGCCTTTATTCAGCATACGTATTGATATTTAAACAATTAGAAATCAGTGTTGAGTACTTCAACGGATCGTGCTAGTCCAGGATTAAAAATCCAGACTAAAACTTCTAACACTTAAATATCAAATAAGGAAAACCTGATCTTCCAGCTGAATATCGCTAACGATTAAGGGAGGGGAATAATTCTGAAAAGCAACGATCTGTTTTGGTAAACTTTGAAACAGATTCAAATAGGTGTAAGAAAATGTAGCGATGAAAACTTGTTGCTGAAAATCTAAAGAATCAAAAGAGATTTTTAACTCGTCCTGACCTTCCACATTCACTTTTTCATTAGTACAGCAATGATCTTCCATAGCCGCACTCATTTGCATACCGCAGGTATGCGCTTTTGAAAAAACAGCTTTATCAACAAGATCATTTCCGCAAAAATGCTTGTCTACCGTAAAAGACATAGTAGACACCAAGACCAGAAAGGCCATGCTCAAGGAAATAATATGTGTAAAACCTTTTCTCACCGGTTACAAAAATACGTTTTTTTCTGAAAATCGATTCCAGAAGCAAAAATAAGGAACAAAAGATCTCTTGGATTTCAAAATTGAGGAAAAAGATTTCAACTTTTCTTCTTTAAGGTAAGCTTATAATAATAAAAGGCCGGTAAAAGAATAAGCAGAAAAAGCGGATGTATCAAAAAGCGTCTTACATAGAAAAGTGCCAGGAAATGTTCTTTTTCAATATTGAGTACCAAATAAATAAATATAGCAGTTGCAAACGCATATAATATCAAGTATAAAACTGTTGCAAATTTTATCATATTTAGATTTCTAAAGCTGATATAGATAATCGCCAGTGAGATTCCCGTATTTAAAAAATATCTCAGGGTCAGATTAAACATGAGTTCAGCCATATGCATCGGCGGAATTATGCCGAGCAAATAATTTGATCTAAAAAACACAATTAAAGGATCATAGAAAAGATCTTCCTCAAAAAAGCGGATAGCAGCAAGTATCAGTATAAGAACACCAATAGCTATAGCTCGTCCTATTTTTCTATCTAGCTTCTTTTCCATCGTGAATAAATTCTAACCCAGATTAACCAAAGAATGAATACGGTTCCATAGATTGCCAGCGGAAAAAATATGGAGTGCATAAAACCTGAGTATTGCGGATATTCATATATACTAACCGAAAGTATTACAATCCTCAAAATATTAATAGAATAGATTACTACCGATCCTGCAAACAGAAAAAGCAGTGTGGATACCGGTTTTCCAAAGAAAGCAAGCACGAATGAAGCAAAAAGAATAATAATACTGGCTGAGTTACAACCTTCCACGATCCCGGCTAAGAAATAACCATCTACCATTAGTTTCATAGAAAGACCGGTGTAATGCATCACAACTTCAACATTTTCATAACCTAAACCCTGCATAAGCGCTCCGCTTTGTCTCGCTACCAACTGTGTTAGTGGGTCTGGGATTGGGCTTACTGTATCATATAAAATCAGAAATGCGTTGTACAAACTTGAAAAAAGAAAATAACTGCCCAGGAAAATAAATATGAATTTTAGAACAAGGCGATATTTTTGAAATAATCGGAGCAAATTTCTAAATGGTTTTTAACAAATTTATAGAAATGATGTGCTGCCTTTACATCGGAATTTGAATACTTTTGCACCAAAGATTGTTAATATGCCATTTCAAAAATTAAAACCGCAGGTTGAAGATATTCTTCAGAATAAGGAAGCCAGTGTAGATAAAAGACTTACAGAAGTTTGTGAATTACTTGAAACTAGCATCCCCTACTATGATTGGGTTGGCTTCTATTTCAAAAATGGGAATAAAGAGGAACTCAAATTGAGGTCATTTGCAGGTGAACCTACAGATCATGAAATTATTCCTTTTGGAAGGGGTATTTGCGGACAGGTAGCCGTTTCTAATAAGAATTTTGTCGTGCCAGACGTGAAGGCACAGAATAATTATATCGCCTGTAGTATCCACGTAAAAGCTGAAATAGTGATTCCATTATTTGTAAAAGGTGAAAATGTAGGCCAGATCGATATTGATAGTCATACTGCAGATCCATTCTCCCATGAGGATGAAATTTTCCTGGAATGGCTCAATGAAAAAGTTGCCGAAATATTATAGCAGGCTCTTTTCGGAATTAAAAAAGCCTCGGATTTTCCGGGGCTTTTCTATTTGTAGCGTGTAGGTAAGTTTGAACTTAAAAGTTCGATATTTTTTAGAATTGAAATGCAATGATCGCAAATAAGATGATAAAAAATCCTATTAATTGCATCACCGATGACGCGTAGCTCTTTTCAATTTCATTTCCCATTTTTATATGTATTTGACTCAAATATATACAAGCCAACAGCTGAAAATTAGGTATTTAACTAACTTTAGTTCTTTTTAAAATATTTTAAGGAATATAGGTAGGAAACCTGTTTAATATTAACGAGATTTTTACATTCCCGTTCTAATTGCTTCCACAGGATCTAATTTAGAAGCCGATATGGCAGGGATAATTCCTGAAATCAATCCAATCATTGCTGATACCATTGTTCCAATTAAAATATTGAACGGCGAAAGCACAAATTCAAAGTCTCCGGTAAACTGGGATGCGATAATAGATACAATCCAGACAATAAAAAGTCCTACGAGACCTCCTATCACCGATAGAATAATCGCTTCAAATAAAAATTGGGATAGAATGAATTTATTTTTAGCTCCAAGTGATTTCTGGATTCCGATGAGATTGGTTCTTTCTTTTACGCTTACAAACATGATATTGGCAATTCCAAAACCACCTACAAGTAAAGAAAATCCGCTAATTACCAATCCGATTATATTTAATTGTCCCGTTATGTTATCAATAAAATCGGCAAATCCCTGCAATTGATTCACAAAAAAGTTATTGATCTCGCCAGGCTTTATACCTCGCATATTTCTTAATTGCTGTTCTATGATTGCGATAAATTCATCATTATCTACACCATCCTCAGGCTTTAAAACGATTTGAGGAAATACTGTTCCTTTGGTTGTACCATACACCCTGCGGGCGAAATTTACCGGTACAAAAGCCTGCCCGTCCCTAGAATTTCCAAATAAGGACTGCCCCTGCTTTTTCATCACTCCAATGACGGTGGCCTTTCTTCCAAACACCCTTATTTCCTTACCCATAGGGTTGGCAGCACCAAACAGATTTGTAGCTACCTCATGCCCCAATATAATCACCGGGGAACCGCTTACCGCTTCAGGTTCATTAAAAAACCGACCATCTGCCAGATCAAAAGCTTCAATATCGTAATATTCATGGGTCACTGCCCCCACATCTACTCCCGCACTGGTTACATCTCTGTATTTGAGAGAAGCTCCACCCGGGATACCCAATACAAAACTAATTGCCTCTAGATCTGGTAGACTCTTTTTTAAATTTTGATATTCTTCATAAGAAACATCGGGAAACTGTTCCCGCTTCCATTGCGGAATATCTGAAGGTCCAAAATTAAATCTCATCAGGATAATAGTGCTATTATCCAGTGAACTAAGGCTACCTTTTATATTTCTCTGAAGAGAATCCACAGCGGCCAGTACGGCGATAATGGAAAATATACCAATAGTTACACCCAACAAAGAAAGAAACGTTCTAAGACGGTTATTTTTAAGAGCATTTATTGCAAAATTAAAGCTCTCCTTGAGTACGCGTAAATAAATTAGCATGGTATAAAAATCAGCTGTTTTTGGACGATTTAAAGATAGGACGCTCAAAGGAATTTTTCGTTACAAAATTTCTGGAGAATTCATTCAATCTACTTTCAAATTTTTAGGTTAATTAATTACTTTTGCAGCTTTAACAAACACAACACAATGAGCGAATTAAAACATGCCAAGTCTGCTTTGATCTCTGTTTTTAGCAAGGATGGACTGGAACCTATCGTTAGAAAACTTGATGATCTGGGGATAAAAATCTATTCAACAGGAGGAACCGAGAAATTTATCAGAGATCTTGGGATTGAAGTTATTCCTGTAGAAGATGTTACATCTTACCCTTCTATTTTAGGAGGAAGAGTAAAAACACTACATCCAAAAGTTTTCGGCGGAATTTTAAATCGCCAGGATCATCAGGGAGATGTAAAAGAACTGGAACAGTTTGAGATCCCGCAAATAGACATTGTGATTGTAGACCTTTATCCATTCGAAAAAACGGTTGCTTCTGGAGCATCAGAACAGGATATTATTGAAAAAATTGATATTGGTGGCATTTCTCTGATTCGTGCCGCAGCTAAGAATTTTAAAGATGTAACCTGCGTTTCCTCTGTAGACGATTATCAGGAGTTTTTAGATCTTCTGAATGATAAAAATGGAGAGACTGCTCTGGCAGATCGAAAAAGATTTGCTTCTAAAGCATTCAATATTTCATCGCACTACGATTCAACGATCTTTAATTATTTTAATCAGGATGAAGAAGTAAACTCTTTTAAACAAAGTGAATTAAAAGGCAAAGAATTAAGATACGGGGAAAACCCGCATCAAAAAGGAACTTTCTTTGGTGACTTTGATGAGATTTTTGACAAACTTCATGGAAAGGAACTTTCTTATAATAATCTTTTAGATGTTGATGCCGCGGTAAACCTGATGAATGAATTTAAAGGGGAGGCACCTACTTTTGCAATTTTAAAGCATAATAATGCCTGCGGACTTGCACAAAGAGATACCATTCATAAAGCCTATGTAGATGCTTTGGCTGGAGATCCGGTTTCAGCATTTGGTGGGATTTTAATCAGCAATGTGGAAATAGATGCCGAAACCGCTGAAGAAATCCACAAACTTTTCTGTGAAGTGGTGATCGCTCCATCATTTTCAGAAAAAGCATTGGAAATTTTAAAGGGTAAAAAGAACAGAATCCTTTTAATCTTAAAAGACATTGCACTTCCTAAAAATCAGGTAAGAACCTGCCTCAATGGTGTTTTGGTTCAGGATAAAGATTTGAAGACAGATTCTTTGGAAGATCTGAAACAGGCAACCGACAATAAAGCAACGGATGAGGAGTTATCTGACATGATATTTGCTTCCAAGATCTGCAAGCATACTAAATCCAATACCATCGTTCTTGCAAAAAACAAACAACTTTGTGCGAGCGGTACAGGTCAAACGTCAAGAGTAGACGCTTTGACCCAGAGTATAGAAAAAGCCAGATCTTTTGATTTTGATTTGAATGGAGCTGTGATGGCGAGTGACGCTTTTTTTCCATTTCCAGATTGTGTGGAAATTGCCGGAAAT
>CAXGBX010000102.1:0-7302 GCA_964008195.1 uncultured Flavobacteriaceae bacterium | reverse complement strand
CCAACTCTCCAGTCCTGTTTTAGTTCTTTTGCCCAGAAGCTATTTACATTCTGCCTTCCCCGGTTACTCATAAAACCCGTAGCTGCAATTTCTTTCATATTGGCGTTAACAAACGCCTCCTTCGTTTCCCCCTGAATCCATTCTTCCAGCTTTTGGTCATCGTGATTCCATTCCAATTCTTTATTTAATATACCTTTCAGCTGAAAAATTTTGTTGCCGTGTTTAAGGGATACATACTTAAAAAAATCCCTCCAGATTAATTCAAATATTAGCCAGTAGGTACTCTGATTACTCTGAACTTCTTTTTCATATTTTTTTACCTCCCAATAAACCTGCTTTGGAGAAATAGAACCGTTTGCCAGCCACGCAGAAAGTTTCGAGCTGTAACTTTTTCCAATAAGGCCATTTCTTGTCTCTTTATATTCTGAAAGGTTCTTCGTTTTCCAGAAATAATCCTGCATTCTCTTTTTCGCCTTATCTTCACCTCCTTCAAACGGAAATGCAGATCTGGAATCTTGCTGAAATGTTGAATGTCCAAGATCTTCTAAAGAAGGAATTGATGTTTCTTCTTCAAGTAAATTTTCTTCTGGAAGCGGAGATGGGCTTTCTATAAGGTCTCTTATATCAGCCTTTTTTTCACAGGCTTTTCTGAATTCAGTAAAAACCTTCGGAATATCTTTAAAATCATTGAAAGGAATATCTTCAGGATGATAGAGGAATTGTTGATAGTAAGAATGATAAGTGACATCCTGAGCTTTTTTTAGTACCGTCTTCTCTACTTTTAATTCTTCGGAAGTCCATTCTTTCTGAAAATAAATGTTCTTTATATTATATTTTGAGACTAGTTCAGGAATAGTCTTCTCTGGTTCATTTCGATAAACCTGAAGTGAAATATTTAAATTTTCTAGATTTTTTTTTAATTCAGTAATGCTTTCTATTAGAAATTTTGCCCTGAATTTTCCTGTTTTTATAAAACCAAATGTTGTCTCCTGAAACTGCCTGGGATCGAAACAATAAACAGCAATAACGCGTTCATTTTGCTTGCAAGCTTTGCTCAAAGCCTCGTGATCTGACGCTCTTAGGTCGTTTCTAAACCATACTAGACCTGTACTCATTTATCTATTTTTTCTGCATTTTTCACTACAATACTTTACTTCTTCCCAATTTTTCTCCCATTTCTTTCGCCACGTGAAAGGTCTGTCGCAAACGGGACAAATCTTTTCGGGAAAATTTCCTTTTTTTACATTTTTCATTTATTATTCTTGCTGAAAAAAGATTTTACTACCTGGCCGGGTCTGGCATAATGGAACCTGTCCAGAAGAGTAGGTAGGGAGTATCCGTCTAAACCATTCACAGCTACGGTGGCTGCATCATCTAGTCTAAGCCATCCGTCTGGCATTTGAATCCCTTCTTCAAAATAGATATGTTCAATGGCAGCGACTACCAGCAAGGTATCGTTCTCTTTGATTTCATATTCATTAAGATATTTACACCCCAACTTGATCTCAGATTGCTGCACGTAAGGAGCGTGAAAGTTGTCCAGATATTCCTCATCTAATCCAGTTTTATGGAATTCAGAGATGTCTTCCTCATATTTTGCTGCAGTTTGATGCGCCTGTTCGATCATTTTTTCATGAATATGATTTACGGTGAAATAAGAGGTTTCCCTGATATTGTCATACGTATTTCTGACCACGCTCAATGGTCTGGTAACAAAGCCAAGCATGGCAGGATTACTGCCCATATGGGTAACTGAACTAAAGACCGCTACGTTTGCATTTCCCAATTTAGATTTTGTAGCAATAAGGTTTGCAGATTTGTAACCGGTACAGCTATTGATTAAATTCAAACGGAAAATTTTTTCCATTTCTTTGATATCGCCAGAGGTAATATGTTTCATAAAAAAAGGTCAGTTTATTAGACTGACCTCAATTTATTAAATGCTCTTTTAAAAGCCTGTTAATGTACTTTTAAATTAATCCTGATTCTCCAGCTTATTAATTGCCATTTCATACTCTTCCATCGCCTCTCTAACGGCATCAATATTATCTGAAGCTTTTTGGTGAGCCTCTTCCATTACTTTTTCCAGATTTTTATCTGGATGTTCAAATAAATCTGTGATCACATGGTTTATTTTATCAATAATGCTACTCTGTGTATTTTTAATATCTTCCAGTTTATTTAACATAGACCGCATGTGGTCAAGTTTCGCCTGATCCATAATTTAAGTTTTAAGTTGATCTAATTTACTTTATCATTGAGACGACCCAAAAACTCTTAACAGCTTTTAGAACAGCTTTATAAAAATATTATGATACTTAATCCTTCTTATAAGCTGGATAATCTGTGTATCCTTTTTTTCCTGGTGTATAGAACGTATCCTCATCAAATTCTGCCAGAGGCCATTTGTTTTTAAAACGTTCAGGAAGATCTGGGTTGGAAATAAACCATTTTGCGTAGGAAACCAGGTCTGCATCTCCTTCTTCAATTACCTTATTCCCAGATTCACGATCAAAACCATTATTGATCATCAACGTTCCTTTATAGATCTTTCTATAGTGTTTGGCGATTTCAGTTTCCAGATAAGGTACATCACTAACATCTGTAAATGGTTCTGAAAAATGTACATATGCAAGATCATATGCATTCAACTTTTCGACTATATAATCAAAGGTGGCAATACTTTCTTCGCTGGCTACAATTCCGAATGACTTATGCAAAGATGGATTAAACCTGCATCCAATCTGATTTTCCGGCCATACTTCGCTTATTGCGTCAAGAATTTCAAAAAAGAAGCGTGCACGATTTGGAATATTACCACCATAATCATCTTTTCTTTGATTGGCATTTTTATTAAAGAACTGATGTATCAAATATCCGTTTGACGAATGTATTTCTACACCGTCAAATTCTGCATCTTTAGCCATTTGTGCGGCATGTCTGAATTCCTGGACGGTTTCCTGAATTTCCTGAATACTCATCTCTTTAGGTTCTACTGTCTTTTCAAAACCTTCGGGGGTATACACTTGTTCGTTTGGATTTATGGCGCTGGGAGCCAGGGGTTTTTCACCATCGTGAAATTTTGGGTGTGAAATTCTGCCTACGTGCCAAAGCTGCATAAAAATCTTCCCTTCTTTTTCATGAACCGCCTTAGTTACTTTCTTCCATCCCTCTACCTGAGCTGAAGTATGTATCCCCGGTGTATTTACATATCCAATACCTCTTTCAGAAACCTGAGAACCTTCAGTAATAATTAACCCTGCGCCTGCACGCTGGGAGTAATATTTCACATGCATATCTGTAGGAGCATTATCTGAATTATCTGCACGGCTTCTGGTCATGGGAGCCATAATCACTCTGTTTTTTAAGGTAAGATTTCCGAGTTTATAAGACTGTAAAAGGGCTTGTTGTTCGTTACTCATAACTTGTTTTTCCTTAAAATTACCGGTTCTCTATCGTCTTCGCTGTTAATTAAATTATAAATGAAATTAAAAGCTAATAAGGAAGCTAATCTCTATTACTGGTAAGCTTTTTCATATTATTTAAGTAATTTCGCAACCATAAGTAATAGCAATCTTCAGGCAATTTTTAATCGCTGCCGGGATTTACTCTCAAAAATATTCATGCAAAAAGAAAAAGATGTAGCAATTGTAGGATCGGGACTTGTTGGATCCTTATTGGCTATTTTCCTGAGAAAACAGGGGCATAAAGTTACCGTTTTTGACCGTAGACCAGACGTTCGAAAAGTTCAGTTTTCAGGCAGATCTATAAATTTAGCCATGTCTAATCGGGGTTGGAAGGCTTTGCGTGAAGCAGGTATAGAAAGTGAAATAAGAAATCTTGCCTTGCCTTTGGATAAAAGGGCAATGCATGTAGAAGGGCAGGATGTATATTTTCAAAAATATGGGGATGAAGGTGAGGCTATTTACTCTATTTCCAGAGGGGTTTTAAATAGGAAAATGATTGATCTTGCTGAAAATGCTGGTGCCGAATTCCGTTTTGAAGAAAAGATCTGGGATGTGGATATGCAGGAAGCCAGGCTTTATACCGGTGAATCTGAAAAAAGCGTCTGGAAAGAATATAAATTTGATCTTATTTTTGGGGCAGATGGTGCTTTTTCGAGAGTTCGTCACAAAATGCAGCGCCAGAGCAGGTTTAATTATTCTCAGCATTTTATTGATGTTGGCTATAAAGAACTTACAATTCTCGCAAACGAGGATGGTTCGCATAAGCTCGATAGTGCATCTTTCCATATTTGGCCAAGAGGTAATTTTATGCTTATTGCAATGCCTAATCTCGATGGTACATTTACATGTACCTTATTTATGCCTTTTGAAGGTGAAACTTCATTTGAAAGTATAAAAAACGAGCAGCAGGCAGATACTTTCTTTGAAAATTATTTCCCAGATATCAAGGATGAAATTTCGAATTTGAAGAAAGATTTTTTCAAGAACCCTACGAGTGCCATGGTGACTATTAAATGTTTTCCATGGTCTTATTTTGATAAGATTACTTTGGTTGGAGACTCTGCCCACGCCATAGTCCCGTTTTACGGACAGGGGATGAATGCAGGATTTGAAGATATTTCGGTTTTGAATGAAAAGATCAATAAATACGGAGATGATTGGGAGCAAATATTTGAAGAATACCAAACAGAAAGAAAACCGAACGCTGATGCTATTGCTGAACTGAGCTATCGCAATTTCGTAGAAATGAGTAGCAAAACAGCCGATCCTATGTTTTTACTTCGGAAAAAGATCGAAAAGAAATTTGCCAAAAATCATCCGGATCTATGGGTGCCACTATATTCCAGGGTGACATTCTCAGAAAAAACTTATGCTGATGCTTTGAAAATAGGCGACTATCAAAGAGAGATCATGGATGAGGTGATGAAAATCCCTCAAATAGAGGAGAAGTGGGATAGCAAAGAGGTAGAAGAGAAAATTATAAGTCTCATTGAAAAATAAAAAAGTCAGCCTGAGCGTAGTTGAAGGTTTAGGTATATTTGTTTTCCTAAACCTTCAACTACGCTCAGTTTGACGGACTTTTTCGTCTGTATTAATGTGCAGTTTCCTTCAAAATCCCCGGAAACTTTTCTTTGAACCTATTCAATCTCGGAATTGAAACATTCTGGATATATGGATTTCTGGGATTGTTTTTTTCGTAGTTCTGATGATAATCTTCAGCTACCCAGAATTTCTGAAAAGGTAGAATTTCAGCTGCAATAGGCTCATCATAGTTTTTGGCTACTTCTGCTTTTACTTCTTCAATGATTTTCTTCTGCTCAGCATTCTGATAAAATATAAGAGATCTATACTGAGAACCTCTATCAGGACCCTGGCCATTTACCTGGGTTGGATCTTGCGATCCAAAATAAACTTCTACCAAAGTTCTAAAGCTAACGACCTCCGGGTCATAAATTACTTCTACAGCTTCCGCATGTCCTGTATTTCCTGTATTACTGGATTCATAGGTTGGATTTTTAGTGTGCCCACCAGCGTAGCCGGAAATGGATTCCTCAACACCTTCTATGCTTTCATAAATTGCTTCCACGCACCAGAAACATCCACTGGCAAAATATGCTTTTTCCATACCATTTTCCGTTTGTACAGTCACCGGTTCAGCATTGGCAATTTCAGGTTTCGTAGCGCTGCTTTCTTTGGTTTGATTTCCGCAGGCCAAAAGCACGAGGCTAATAAAGTTTAGTAATAAGAATTTCATAGTTATTTCTTTTTATAAGTCCCTTCGAGAGTTTTCTTTCCGAATAAGGCGTAATCAATAGCAATTTTGCCATTGATAGAGAAACCTTTCCAGTCAAGATTAAAACCGTTCCCGGTTGGTGTCAATACAGCAATAGGTGTACCAGTCTCAAATTCGTCCCAGGGAATATCAGTATTTGAATTTTTAGCGGCTTTGCCAGCGTAATAAAGAAGAATATTTTCACCTTTTTTCTCAAAGCGGCCATTTATATAAAGTTCATCTTCAGAAAGGCATAATTCTGAAGCTTCATTAAATTTTAAATCCAGGCAATAGCAATTGCAGTTAATATCTTCAGAACGATCGCTTTTAATATACAATCCAGCAATACTATTCGTGGTTGTTTTCCTGTTTTTTGCTGAATCTATTCTATTTGAATTTTCATCCTCTTCATTATCAGAAGTAATTTTATTTGGTGAAGAATTCGGAGTAAAGGATTCAGTTTCTCTTTCACTATCGATGAGCTCATCCTGTGTGACCGATTCATCAGATTCTTTACTTTTCTTTGAATCATTACAGGCCGAAAGGACAAATAGCAAACACAAAATTATTACCGGACTTCGCATATTATTTAATTTGGGTTGATTAAAGATAGCTTTAATAATGGGCATTTTTGTAAAATACTTGTTAATCAAATAAAGCTAATATAGAAATGATTTTTGGGCACAAAAAAACTGCCTGAAAAACTTTTGCTTCAGATCCTAAGATCTTACTGTTATTCTCCAGGCAGTTTGAGTTAAAAAAAATGAGAAGTTTAGAACTTCTTGAACATTTTTTCCATTTTGTCCTGTTCTTCTTTAGCTAGTTCTTCATCTACAAGTATTCTACCACTGTGCTCATCTGTGATGATCTTTTTTCTACCAGCAATTTCCATGATTACCTGTGGGGGGATGGTAAAGAAAGAACCTCCAGAAGCTCCACGTTCTACAGGTACTACCGCGAGTCCATTTTTTACGTTGCTTCTAATTCTTTTATAAGCAGTAACAAGTCTATCTTCGATGTTTTTCTCGTATTCTTCAGACTTATTGATCAAAGCCTGTTCTTCTTTTTCAGTTTCTTTCAGGATTTCGTCAAGCTCATTTTTCTTGTGCTTAAGGTGTTCCTGACGTTCAGCAAGCTTCTCTTTAGTTTGAGTAATTACTTCTTTCTTCTGCTCAATTTTGACTTTGTATTCTTTAATGTGCTTTTCAGAAAGTTCTATTTCCAGTTCCTGGAATTCAACCTCTTTACTTAGCGCATTAAATTCTCTGTTGTTACGAACATTCTTCTGTTGCTCAGAGTATTTCTTAATGGTAGTTTTAGACTCCTCAATCTGGTTTTTCTTATTCTTGATGTCATTATCAATGACTTCAATATCCGCATCCAGTTTCTCCAGGCGCCTGTTTAAACCTGCTACTTCATCTTCCAGATCTTCAACTTCCAGAGGTAATTCACCACGAACGTTTCTAATTTCATCAATTCGCGAATCCACCAACTGAAGATCGTATAGTGATCTTAACTTCTCTTCTACAGTAACATCGTTTTTTTTCGCCATATTATAAATAA
>CAXGBX010000101.1:0-7371 GCA_964008195.1 uncultured Flavobacteriaceae bacterium | reverse complement strand
TATTAAAATTTTTCTCATTTTATTATTCATATTTTCAAAGAGATCATCGCTCCTAACGAAAAATTATACGATTATCTTGAGGACAAGAAATTAACTTGGGTAGATGATCTGCCTTTGGTGAATACAGCGATTCTCAAATTTCTTCAGAAGCTGAAAGAATCTACCGGTAGAGACAAGAAAATCACGCAGCTTTTCAAGAATGAAGAGGATAAGGAATTCGCTAAAAAGCTTTTCAGAAAAACATATCTGAACGATGAAGATCTTTCCGAAGAAATGTTAGGGAAAACCCCTAATTGGGATAAAGATCGAATTGCAGAGGTCGATATGGTCTTAATTAAAATGGCAATTTGCGAATTTTTAAAGTTTACAAGTATTCCGGTAAAGGTTACAATCAATGAATATCTTGAAATAGCAAAGGAATACAGCACTCCAAAAAGCAGTATTTTTATTAACGGGGTATTAGATAAATTGTCTAAAGAATATCAAACAGAAGACAAGCTAAATAAAACCGGAAGAGGTTTAATGTAGTAAAATTTTTTTATTATTTTTATCGATTAGAAATTAAACAAAATAACTTCACCATGAAAAAAGCAATTTTGATGTTTGCAGCAGTAGGGGCGATGCTGTTCACCGGATGTAAAGATAATGCCTCAGATAAAGTAAAGGCTGAAAACGTGGAAGCATCTGCAGAACGTGATGCCAAAGAAACTGTTTATCCAGAAATTACTTTTGAAGAAACTGAATTTGATTTTGGTAATATCGCTAAAGGAACAAACGTAGAGCACGTATTTAAATTTGAAAATACAGGAAATGCTCCATTAGTTATTACCAATGCTTCCAGTTCTTGTGGATGTACAGTTCCTGAATATCATAAAAACGAAACGATTGCTCCGGGAGAGACTGGAGAGATGCTGGTTAAGTTTAATGGATCTGGAAACGGACAGGTTACCAAAACAGTTACTGTATCTGCAAATACAGAATCAGGAAAAGAACAAATTAAAATTAAAGCTTTTGTAGAAGCTGACGAAACCGCTAGCTAAAAGCATTTATGGATCAATTAACACAGTTTGCACCAATTATTTTAATGTTTGTGGTGGTGTATTTTTTTATGATACGCCCACAAATGAAAAAAGCTAAACAGGAAAAGAATTTTGCCGCCGAGCTCAAAAAAGGAGATCGAGTAATTACCAAAAGTGGTATGCACGGTAAAATTGTGGATTTCAGCGAAAAGAATAATTCGGTGATAATTGAAACCGGCGCAGGAAAAATAACATTTGACAGGTCTTCAATTTCTATGGAAATGAGCCAGAAATTGAATGAACCGGCAAAACCTGTTAAGGAGAAAAAATAAGCTTTAAAAAGTTTATAAAAGAAAAAGCGGCTGTAAATGGCCGCTTTTTTTATTTAGCAATTTTTGTATTTATCATTTAGACCAATACCCTTCTTAATCATAGTAGAGATTTTCTCTATTCGTTTTAATCTGGTGGCTTCCTTTTTCGCTGTTGAAATATGTTCAGCATATTCGCGCTGTTTCCCAGGGGATAGCTGATCAAAGTATTTCTTCAATTCAGGATTTTGTAGAAATGCTGCAGAAAGTTCCTTTGGAATCACCACCTTTTTTACCCTGACGAGTTTTACCTCCTTGCCTTCACGCTGATTCAGGATTGCTTCCCTTAAATAGGGTAATAACACTGAATTTTTAATCTCATCTCCTTTTTCAAAACGTATCTGTCGCAAGGCTTTTGTTTTTCCCTCCTGGACGTTCACTAGCATGGCTGTATTTCCTTTTAATAAGGCACCATTAAAAAACCAGATCCCAATGTGATTTTTAAATGCACCTAAGCCTACTACATTTTTTCCTTCCAAAGTATAAACAGGCGCACCCCATTTTATTTCAGATTTAAGATCTGTCGTCATTATGAGTTCATGAAGCTGTCTTAGCTCATTTTCCCATTTAGAATGTACTGCGATATATTCTTCAGCATTTTTTACGGCCATGATCTGGAATTTTTATTCGTATTTCCTTGCGGTTAATTCAGCTAATTTCACAATTACTTCCGCAGCTTTCTGCATACTTTCTACAGGGACATATTCATATTTTCCGTGGAAATTATGTCCTCCGGCAAATATATTAGGGCAGGGAAGTCCCATAAAACTTAGTTGAGCGCCATCAGTTCCCCCTCTAATAGGCTTCAAAATAGGCTTAATATCTACCTGTTCCATTGCTTCTTTTGCCAGGTCTACGATATGCATCACCGGCTCTACTTTTTCACGCATATTGAAGTACTGATCTTTGATCTCTATGCTGATGCAATCCCTTTCGTATTGAGAACAAATATCGCTCACCAGGTGGTGCATCATTTCTTTACGAGCCTCGAAATGTGTTTTATCGTGATCACGGATAATGTATTTAAGCACTGTTTCCTCAACGTCCCCTTCAATACTGCTAAGATGAAAGAAGCCCTGGCGGCCTTCAGTATGTTCAGGAGTTTCTAGTCTTGGTAAGGAATTGATAAAATCCTGGGCGATATACATGCTATTGATCATTTTATCTTTCGCATATCCTGGATGTACACTTTTTCCGAAAATCCTGACTGTTGCACTAGCTGCATTAAAATTTTCATATTCCAGCTCACCAATCTGGCTTCCGTCCATCGTATAAGCCCATTCAGCTCCAAACTTTTCTACATCGAATTTATGCGCTCCTCGTCCAATTTCTTCATCAGGAGTAAAGCAAATCCTTATTTTCCCGTGGGGAATGTCAGGATTGTCTACCAGGTATTCCATCGCGGTCATGATCTCTGTAATTCCGGCTTTATCATCGGCGCCTAGTAAAGTTGTACCATCGGTTGTAATGAGAGTTTGTCCCTTATATTGTTCCAAATCTTCAAAATAATCTGGCGATAATACGATATCTCTTTCGGCATTGAGGATGATATCTTTTCCATCATAATTCTCGATAATCTGAGGATTTACATTGGTTCCTGAGAAATCTGGTGTAGTATCAAAATGAGATACAAATCCTATCACCGGAACCTGATGAGGTACGTTTGCTGGCAGGGTTGCCATAACATAGGCATTATCGTCTATGCTTACCTCCTGAAGCCCAATAGCTTTGAGTTCATCAACTAATTTATTTGCAAGATTCCACTGCTTTTCTGTACTCGGTGTAGTATCGCTGTCGGGATCACTTTGCGTATCAATCTTTATATAACTGATAAATCTGTCAATTATATGTTGTTTATTGGTCATTAGGTTTAGGTTTGATTCAAAAATACATATATACCCTACTGCTTCAAAACCTTTTAAGGTTTCATATAGTTTTTTCAATATTCATCCTATTTTTGCATAAACCTTCCAGAAATGTATAAATCGCTGATAAGACCTACACTTTTCAAATTTGATCCTGAAGAGATCCATTATTTCACCTTCAATTTTTTAAGAAAGTTTTGTAAAATTCCGGGAGCCACTTCTTATCTCAGATCCAAATTTCAGGTGAATGACGCTAGATTAGAAAGGGAAGTATTCGGACTCAAATTTAAAAATCCAGTGGGTCTCGCAGCTGGTTTTGATAAAGACGCTAAATTATATAATGAGTTATCATCATTAGGTTTTGGATTTATAGAAGTAGGAACGGTGACACCGAAACCACAGGTTGGGAATGAGAAAAAGCGATTGTTTAGATTAAAAGAAGACTCAGCCATTATCAACCGGATGGGCTTTAATAATCACGGAGTAGAGGAGATGGTGGAACGCTTAAAAAAGAATGAAAATTTGCTTATTGGTGGGAATATAGGGAAGAACAAGGTTACTCCAAATGAGAAGGCAAAAGATGATTATCTGTACAGTTTTGAAGCCTTGTTTGATCATGTGAATTATTTTGTGGTAAATGTGAGCTCGCCCAATACGCCAAATCTCAGGGAGTTGCAGGATAAAGAACCATTAAAATATCTCTTGAATACACTTCAGAAAAGCAACAAGCAGAAAGAAACCCCGAAACCAATATTATTGAAAATTGCGCCAGATCTTACCGATGAGCAGTTGATGGATATTATTGAGATTGTTAAGGAAACAAAGATTGCCGGGGTAATTGCTACAAATACCACTATTTCCAGAGAAGGTCTAAAATCTGAAAATAAGAATGAAATGGGCGGGCTTAGTGGTAAACCACTTACTAAAAGATCTACAGAGGTGATAAGGTTTCTTTCAGAAAAGAGTGGGAAAGCTTTCCCAATAATTGGAGTAGGAGGGATCCATACGGCTGATGATGCTATTGAAAAGCTGGAAGCAGGAGCAAGTCTTATTCAGCTTTATACGGGCTTTATCTATGAAGGTCCGGCGCTTATTAAAGCAATCAATCAGAAAATTCTTGAGAAAGGTCTCTAAATATGCTGGATCAGCTAATTCCATTCCTAACTGCGTCTATTCTCCTTACATTTTCCCCGGGACCAGATATTATATATGTTCTTGTGCGGTCTATCGCCTATGGTTATAAGCAGGGAATTATCACTGCTCTTGGTCTGGTAAGCGGGATTTTGATTCATACCAGTCTGGTGGCTTTTGGGGTTTCAGCGGTTATCAAACAATCTGAAGATATTTTCTTTATTATTAAGATACTTGGCGCAATTTACCTACTATATCTTGCTTATCAGGTATATAAATGTGATCCTGAAATTGCATTTTCTGCGGAAGGAATTCAGAATAAAAACATGTTTAGTTTATTTAAGCAGGGTTTTATCATGAATGTTTTAAATCCCAAAGTGGGTATCTTTTTCCTGGCTTTTTTTCCCGGATTTCTTTGGGAACCGGACGAGAATACAATAATTCAGTTCTACATTTTAGGAGCGGTTTTTATGCTCCAGGCATTTCTTATTTTCAGTTTCGTAGCAGTCTTGGCTGATAAAATTTCAATATATATAAAATCACATCCAAAATCAGGAGTATTTCTAAAATGGATGCAGGTGGTTATTTTTATTGGAATTGCAGTGTTGATATTGGTTTAAAATGTGAAGAGTTAGAGATTAGTCACATTGAGCGCAGTCGAAATGTTAAAGTTCAATTTTTCAAATAGAGAAAAGAAGAGAAAATGACTTTCTATAAGTAAACTTTCCTTTTTACCAGACACAAAACAATTTTTCCATTTCTCAAATTCATGCATTTTCAAATTTTCAAATTGTCTCAGTAACAACTATATTTGGCCATATGGGTAAAGTGAAGCTTATCGAGTGTCCCAGAGATGCAATGCAGGGAATCCGGGATTTTATTCCTACGGAAAAAAAAGTACAGTATATCCAATCGCTTTTGCGTTGCGGATTTGATACTATAGATTTTGGAAGTTTTGTGTCTCCAAAAGCTATCCCGCAAATGAAAGATACGGCTGAAGTACTCTCAAAACTGGACCTTTCAAAAACCGAAAGTAAACTTCTGGCCATCGTGGCCAACACCAGGGGAGCACAAGACGCATCAAAATTTAAGGAAATTGATTATTTAGGGTATCCATTTTCCATTTCTGAAAACTTCCAGATGCGAAATACGCATAAGACTATTGCTGAATCTGTCGATATTTTACAGGAAATCCTGAATATTGCTGATGCCTCCGGAAAGAAAGTTGTAGCATATTTAAGCATGGGATTTGGTAATCCTTACGGCGATCCATGGAACGTGGAGATTGTAGGGGAATGGACAGAGAAACTTTCTGCGATGGGTGTTAAAATCCTGTCTTTATCAGATACCGTAGGATCTTCAACTCCAGATATCATTGAATATTTATTTTCAAACCTTATTCCTAAATATCCAAATATTGAATTTGGAGCGCACCTGCATACCACGCCTTCCAAATGGCATGAGAAAATAGATGCCGCTTATAAAGCAGGTTGTTACAGATATGATGGGGCGATCCAGGGTTTTGGTGGTTGCCCAATGGCTAAAGATGAACTTACAGGGAACATGCCTTCAGAAAAAATGCTTTCATATTTTAATGCTGCAAAAGTCGACTCTAATATTAAAATGACCAGTTTTGAATCTTCTTATAATGAAGCTTCAAAAATTTTTAATGCTTACCATTAATATTTAGGGATATCATTGGTTTTTTATTTATGTTTTATATCGTAGAAGCTGTCCCAAAAGTCTCATTTTGAATGGAAGGAAGAATCTGAAAAAAATTATTAATATCAAATTTTAAGTAAATTGAGATTTTTCGACTTCACTCAGAATGATATTCCTTTCACTTTTGAGACAGCTTCCTATTTTTATACATCATTGAATTCCTATCTCAAAATCCACTCAAATTTTATTCCCTAATTTGCTCTCTAACTTCTGATTCTCAGTCATAACAAGGTCTGCCATTAATAGTATTTATTGCTTTTAAATCTACCATTGGAAAAAGTTATTTAAAATTAATCTAAATAAACTTGCTGAAACGAAGACTCGGTTTTATATTTGCCGCCGATTACTATTTTAAACCAGTCTAAATAAAGCAATATGAGAAAACTGTTATATTCAGCAGTATTAGTAGGAGCAACCTTAGTATCCTGTTCATCAGATGACGATGCACTTAACCCGGAAGGGGAAAACAACCTGGAAATTCCTGCAACTTATAATTTTGAAAGAGATAATACTTCAACCGTGGATTATAACGGTCAGACAACCAGACTTGAGATGTCTACAGAGTTGCTTTCAAATTTCAATGATTTTGATAATGCTACCGAGGAGCTTCTATTAAATATGTTTGCCAATGAGAATGCACCTTTTGAAAATGCAGATTTAAACGCATCCTCAAAAAGCTTAAAATCTAAAGTAGCCGCTTCCAGTTTCTATTTCGCAACGAATACCGTTGAAAGTGTAGAGATCAAGAATGAATTTGAGTCTTATATTTCGGGACAGATGACTACGGTAAAGTCAAGTAAAGATCAGTTGGCAGAAGCCGGAGTGGCGGGGCAGATTGCAGATGGTGATGCCGTGCGTTATGTAAATGAAAAGGGTCTGGAATACAACCAGGCATTCGCCAAAGGATTGATTGGAGCCTTGCTACTGGACCAGACTTTAAATAATTATCTGTCTGTTGCTGTTCTCGATGAAGGAGATAACAGAGCAAACAATGATGCTGAAATTACCGAGGAAGGTAAGGTTTACACCACCATGGAGCATAAGTGGGATGAAGCATACGGGTATGTCTACGGAGATCCTTCTATTCCAGCTGCAGATCCTAATTCGGTTTTAAATGAAAGCGATGACCGTCTATTGTTTAATTATCTGGGTAGGGTAGACGCCGACGAAGATTTTGCGGGAATTGCCGAAGAAACTTTTGAAGCTTTTAAAACCGGTAGAGCCGCAATTGTTGCCGGAGATTATACTGAAAGAAATGAGCAAATT
>CAXGBX010000100.1:0-7508 GCA_964008195.1 uncultured Flavobacteriaceae bacterium | reverse complement strand
TTGTAAGAAGATCTTATTTTTATCTTTTCTGCAGGAGCCTCCATAATATCTACCGTTGCTTTAATCGCGTCATCCATGTACATCATAGGCAAAGCTGCATCTTCAGCAAGAAAACTCGTATAAGCTGAATTTTTCAATGCTTCGTGGAATATTTCGATCGCATAATCTGTAGTTCCTCCTCCAGGCAGAGTTCTATAACTAATAATTCCGGGATACCGTATACTTCTCACATCAACTCCAAATTTATTGAAGAAGTATTCACACCAGCGTTCCCCGGTTTGTTTACTTATCCCATAAACAGTAGTAGGTTCCATCACTGTAGTTTGCGGGGTATCATCCTTGGGAGTACTTGGCCCAAAAACGGCAATACTTGATGGCCAGAACACTTTATTTATAATTCCCTCTTTTGCAATATTTAGAATATGGAATAAAGAATCCATATTTAGGTTCCAGGCTTTCATAGGTGCTTTTTCCGCAGTAGCACTAAGCATAGCAGCCATAAGGTAAACTTCTTTCACCTCATAATCCTGTATTATTTTTCTAATATGAGCCTCATCTGTAGCATTTAGGATTTCAAAAGGACCAGATTGCATCAGTTCTTCTGCACCCTCTCTAATATCACTAGCGATCACCTTATCATTCCCATGAATGTCTCTCAATTTCAGTGTTAGCTCCGTACCAATTTGTCCGCAGGCACCAATTATTAAAATCCTTCCGGCCATAAATTAAATTTTTTGCAAATATATTTATTTAAACAGAGGAATACATAATCTTAGTATTTTCTTGACGTACTTCATTAACAATTCTTCAATACTTTTTAATTCTGAAAGAAATCTGTAAATAATGAATAACTTTGTGATACTTTGAATTTCTTTTTATGAAAAATCTTATCTATTTCATTCTAATATTAGCCACCGTATCCTGTAAAACTGAACAAAGCGGTGAAAATTCTGTTGAAAATGAAATGGATACCACCGCATTTCAGCAAAAACTAAAGATTGAGAAGGTTTCTTTTGCGCTGGAACCTGAAGCCAGGAAATATGCGCTGAACTGGGTAGAATTCATCACCGCTCAGAATGAAGTGAAAAGACTGGAAAATTCTACCATTAACGAAGTCATGAACAGTGCTCCTGCAATAGCACAAATAATGGAGTCTTTAAATAATTCAGTTCCAGACAGCCTTAATTCGGTTGCTGTAGAATCCAGACTGAATGTGGTGAACACAAAGGCGCAACTTCTAAAACAATATTCAGGAAAACAGGAACCGGATGCTGAGGATATTGCGCAAACTACTGAAGAACTACATGAAGAGTTCAACAATTTAAAACTTCAGATGAACGAGATCTTCCTGAAGTCTTTGGAAGAATTCGAAAAAGAGCTTGATGAATTTGAAGCAATGGAAAGAGAACAGGATTCAATTTCCGTAGATTCTATAACCACTGGAAATTAATTTTGAAGACCTAAACCATGAAAAAATCACTATTCGTAAGCTTATTTTTTCTCACTTTTTTTTCCTGGCAGAATTCGACTGCGCAGGTTAAAAACACGGAAGAAAACATAAATGCGGTTAAAAGGCAGATTAATAAAACCATAGCAAGCTGGCATAAAGCTGCAGCCTCTGCTAATTTTGAAGAATATTTTGGTTTGATGACCGAAGATGCAATTTTCATTGGTACAGATGCGACTGAAAACTGGACACTGCCTAAATTCAAAAAATTCTCAAAACCTTATTTCGACGCTGGCAGAGCCTGGAGTTTTTCTACTCTGGAGAGAAATCTTTTTGTTCATGAAAACATCATGGTTGCCTGGTTTGATGAGCTTCTAGATACACAAATGGGTATATGCCGTGGTTCGGGTGTTCTAATGAAAGAAAATGGAAAATGGAAAATTCACCATTATGTTCTCTCTATTACCATTCCCAACGAAAATGTAGATGAAGTGACCGAATTAAAGAAAGAATTCGATACAAAACTGACCTTAAAAATAAAGAAGAATTAATTTAAAAGAACAGGCATTTTTTGCTTCCTGTTAGTTTTGAGCTGCAACAACTTAAGATTAAAGATCTGCTAGTAAATCCTTTGATTTTTTAGCAGATTTTTTACTTTAGCCAGTATATTTAAAATATTAATTAGAATAATGAAAAAAATAAACAGATTTCTGCTTTTGTCATTTGTGAGCGCGGGACTTTTTACCGCCTGTGATGACGATACTAAAAAAGTAGAGGAAAAAGACGATCAGGTTCATGGTATCAACCTGGCTTATATGGATACCACCACAACACCTAATGAGGATTTCTTTAGATATGTTAATGGGACCTGGCTGGATAGCACAGAAATTCCAGATGATCGTACCCGTTGGGGAAGTTTTGACGAACTACGCCAGAGAACAGACGAAGATGCTTTGGCTCTTCTTAAAAAAGAGGCTGAAAGCGACAGCCTGGATGGAACCACAGACCCTGGAAAAGCTGTTTTTCTTTACAAAAGTATCATGGATACGGTAACCAGAAACAAACAGGGCGTTGAACCTGTAAAACCATATTTGGCCAAAATCGATGCAATTCAGTCTAAAGAAGATCTTCAAAACTTCTTAGTAGAGATGAGCGAATATGGTAGCGCCGGCTTCTTTTCGTTTGGTGTAGGCGCTGATAGTAAGAATTCTGATATGAATGCGGCCTACCTGAATCCATCTGGTTTAGGTCTTCCGGAAAGAGATTATTACCTAACCCAGGATTCAGATTCTAAAGACAAGAGAGAAAAGTACAAGACTTATATCACAGACATGCTTCAGTATATAGATTATTCTGAAGAAGAAGCTTCTAAAGCCGCGGAAACTATCCTGAAATTTGAAACAAAACTGGCTAAACCAAGATTAGATAAAGTAGAGCGTCGTGATGCCAGAAAAACCTATAATCCAATGACTGTTGCCGAACTTCAGAAAACAGTTCCTGCAATGAGATGGAAAGAATATTTTGATGGCATTGGTGCCAATCAGCTGGATACGGTAATAGTAAGTCAGCCAGGTTACATGAAAGCCCTGCAGGGAATTCTTGCTGAAAATTCAGTTGAAGAGTGGAAGACCTATTTAAAATGGGACCTTTTTAACAGTGCTGCGCCTTCATTAACTACAGATCTTGAGCGTGAATCATGGGAATTCTATAGCAAAACTTTGGGTGGTGCTAAAGAACAAAGGCCCAGAGACGAAAGAGCACTTGGTAGTGTAAATGGAGTTTTGGGTGAAGCTCTTGGTAAATTATATGTTGAAAAGCATTTCCCTCCACAGGCCAAAGAAAAAGCTCAGGAAATGGTTGCCAATATCTTGAAAGCTTACGAAAACAGGATCAATAACCTTATCTGGATGAGCGAGGATACTAAAAAGAAAGCACTGGAGAAATTGAGTACTTTCAATGTGAAAATTGGATATCCAGATGAGTGGAAAGATTACAGCGATCTTGAAATTATGAGTCCTGAAGAAGGAGGTTCGTATTTTCAAAATATGCTAAATGCACAAAAATGGAGAGTTGCAGAAAATATGGCTGACCTTGGTCAACCAGTAGATAAAACCGAATGGTTTATGTCTCCTCAAACGGTGAATGCTTATTACAACCCTCGTTATAACGAGATCGTTTTCCCTGCAGCTATTTTGCAGCCACCTTTCTATGATTACGAAGCTGATGCTGCTGTAAATTACGGTGGAATTGGAGCTGTGATTGGCCACGAAATCTCTCATGGATTTGATGATAGCGGTGCCCGTTTTGATGCGGAAGGAAACCTGAACAACTGGTGGACAGATAAAGATCTTGAGCAATTTGAAGGTCTTGGTAACGATCTTGCTGAACAGTATAGCGCTATTGAAGTGATGGATAGTGTTTATATCAATGGGAAGTTCACCCTTGGAGAAAACATTGGAGATCTTGGTGGTGTGAATGCTGCATATGACGGACTCCAGATACACTTAGAAGAAAATGAAGACCCTGGAAAAATTGACGGATTTTCTCCAGAGCAACGTTTCTTTATGTCATGGGCTACTGTTTGGCGTACTAAAATGCGTGATGAAGCATTGAGAAACAGGATAAAAACCGATTCTCATTCTCCTGGAATGTACAGAGCCTATGTGCCCCTCCAAAATATCGATGCATGGTATGATGCATTTGCGATTGAAGAAGGTGATGCGATGTATGTAAAACCAGAAGAAAGAGTTAGAATCTGGTAATTTCTTCAAACATTTTAAAAAAAAAGGCCGGGCTATAACCGGCCTTTTTTATCCTTCAAATTTCATACCTGTCTCCTCGAGCGAAGTCGAGAGGTTACTTTTTATATTTGGAATTTGTTAAATTTCTACATTCAGAAAGTAGAGTTAGCAACATATAATCTCCTAAAGCTAATGCTCTTTTTTTCTTCGCACTCCACTTCTTAATCTTCTTCTCAAAATAAATTGCCTGAGCAGCATTATTAAAATCTTGAAGAAAAATTAGCACAACAGGTCTTCTTTTAAAGGTGAAAGAATTTTTGTCTAGTCCGTCATTACGCTCATTAATTCTTCTACCTGGATTATTGGTAATTCCCGTATATAGTAGTCCATCCGAACATTCCACTATGTAAACAAAATATTGCTTCATTAGAGTAAATTTCTTCGGGGCAAGCCCACGAAGCATTTTATATGAACACGTTTTCAAACTTCAAAAATTTACTCGCGAGGCAAGCCTCGGGGTATTTACCCTTCTAGAATAAATAAGGTCCCGACTTCGCTCGACCAGACACTCCAGGTTAAATTGTTATCGTAACGAAGTCAGGTATTTATTAAAAATAAAGAAATGCATCCTGAATATGTTCAATTCGGGTGCCCATTTTGTTTTTGATGATCGCGATAATATCAAAGCGTACATCTACATCCAGATTCTGATTTTCTACGTAAAAATTCATCGCTTTCACTAACTGCTGAATTTGCTTAGGCTTTACAAAGTCTTGCGGATTTCCAAATTCCGGAGTGCTACGAGTTTTTACTTCCGCAGCAATTAGAGTGTTTCCTCTTTTTGCGATAATATCAACTTCTGCTTTTTGATGACGATAATTGATTTCCAGAATTTCGTACTCTTTCAATCGTAAATATTCCACGGCAAGCTTCTCCCCTTTTTTCCCAAGTTCGTTATGCTCTGCCATAAAAAGTTCCTTTTAGATTGCGTAATTGATCATTATTGAAGCTACTTTAAGATCTAAATCTTCGATTTCCTCCGGGGTAGCTTGTATAACCTTATCGCCGTAAAATTTGTTGGCAGGTTTGTTTTCGGGATTTAAAAATACCCGTAATCCGCTTTTTTCAAGTTTTCCTCCATTCCAGTCTACCGCCCCACTGTAATCCCAACCAAAACCATAGAAAGAGATCTTTTTCCCGTTCATTGCATTTAGTTCCGCGTAAGTGGTACCCACATTTATACCGGTCTCAGATTGCCATTTGCCATTGTTTGAAAATCGCAGATCATGAATCTCAGTTCTACTCTTATCCTGCCAGGTAATATGCAATTCATCTGGAGTTCCGGGATATAAAATAGAATAAGCTCGCTCGTCTGTACCTTCCTCAAACATATCTGTGCCTTCCTGGATATTGGCATCGGGATAATTCCGTGAAAGCTCTTCTGCATCCATCTTGCCAAGGTTTTCCACCATGTATTTAGACGTACTCCCGGAAATTCCTTTTTTAGCTGAATTACAGGCAGCAAGAAGTACAACTACGACGATCACTAATATTTTGCGCATTTTATTTCAATTTTAGGTAAATGTAGAAAGTTATTTTGCACAGCTTTTGCCTTTTACAAGAATTTAACGCGTATTCAAACACCTTTATGTAACTTTGCTGCTCTTAAAAAGGACATAGTATAATGAACAAAAATCCTCAGAGATTTACGATTACAGCGGCCTTACCTTATACCAACGGGCCTATTCATATTGGACATTTAGCCGGCGTTTATGTTCCGGCAGATATTTATTCCCGTTTTCTGCGAATGCAGGGGCACGATGTTGCTTTTGTTTGCGGAAGTGATGAGCACGGTGTGCCCATTACCATTAAAGCGAAAAAAGAAGGGATAATGCCACAGGATGTAGTTGATAAATACAACGGGATCATAAAAAAGTCTTTTGAAGATTTTGGGGTGAGTTTTGACAATTACTCACGTACTTCAGGAAAAACTCATCATGATACCGCCTCAGCATTTTTCAAGAAAATGTATGAAGATGGAAAATTTATTGAAGAGTCTACAGAACAATTATACGATGCAGAGGCTGATCAGTTTCTGGCTGACAGATTTGTAACAGGAACCTGCCCTAAATGTGGTAATGAAGAAGCCTACGGCGATCAGTGTGAAAGCTGCGGAACTTCTTTGAATGCAACAGATCTTATCAACCCGAAATCTACCATTACCGGGGCTGTTCCTTCTTTAAAGGAAACCAGACACTGGTTCCTGCCTTTAGATCAATATGATGATTTCCTTAAAGAATGGATTCTGAAAGGCCATAAAGCCGACTGGAAATCTAATGTGTACGGACAGGTAAAATCCTGGATAGATGATGGACTTCGAGCCCGTGCGGTAACCCGTGACCTGGACTGGGGAATTCCTGTACCCGTCGAGGGCGGCGACGGAAAAGTATTGTATGTATGGTTCGATGCGCCAATAGGTTATATTTCTTCTACCAAAGAATGGGCAGAACGTGAAGGTAAAGACTGGGAACCTTACTGGAAAGATGAAGACACCAAATTGGTGCATTTTATAGGAAAAGATAATATCGTTTTTCATTGTATCATTTTCCCGGTAATGCTAAAAGCTCATGGCGATTATATCCTACCAGAAAATGTTCCTGCCAATGAGTTTTTAAACCTGGAGGGGAAAAAACTTTCCACTTCCAAGAACTGGGCGGTTTGGTTGCATGAATACCTGGAGGATTTTCCAGATCAGCAGGATGTTTTAAGATATGTACTTACTGCAAACGCTCCTGAAACAAAAGACAATGACTTTACCTGGAAGGATTTTCAGGCTAGAAATAATAATGAACTGGTAGCTATCTTCGGAAACTTTATCAACCGGGTGGTTGTTTTAACCAACAAATATTATAACGGTATTGTTCCTGAACCCGGAACTTATTCTGAAGTAGATGAAAAAACGATTGCGGAATTAAAGGCATATCCGTCGGTAATTGCCAGTTCTATTGAAAGATATAGATTTAGAGAAGCTCAGGGAGAATTGATGAACCTGGCCAGGCTTGGTAATAAATATCTTGCTGATGAAGAGCCATGGAAATTGGTTAAAACAGATGAAGAAAGAACTAAAACCATTATGTATGTGGCGCTTCAGATAGCTTCTGCATTATCAATTATTTCTGAACCATTTTTACCTTTTACTTCAGCAAAATTGAAAAAAATGCTGAATCATGTAGATGAAGATTCAGATAAAACACCAGATTGGGATATTATTGAAACGAAGGAAGCTTTGCTTCCGGCCGGGCATCAAATTGGAAAAGCTG
>CAXGBX010000099.1:0-7525 GCA_964008195.1 uncultured Flavobacteriaceae bacterium | reverse complement strand
AAGAGATAAACAAGATAGAGAAGACTGCTACCAGTGTAGCACCCAGTATTCCGAATACATTATTTAAAAACTGAGGTATTAGCGCTACATCAAAGTTTCGTACAAATTCACTTCTTTTGAGACCTTCTATAATGTTAAGTTCTTCTACCCCTAAATAATTATTGACCTGTGTATTTAGATCATTTAAGTCACTTTTAAAAGCTTCAATATCAATTTGCCCCAGATACTTACTTTGTTCAATTACAATGGGAACAAAAACGAAAATGATACCCACGAAAATTGCCAAAACAAGGATCAGTACCGTAATAACAGCAATTTGATTGGGTAGTCTCAGCCTATTCCGAAGAAAAATCACGATAGGCCTGCCAATAAGGGCTATAACTGCTGCTACCGCTACATAAACAATTACTGATTGAATCTCCCATAAAAAATATAGCAGAAGTAAGATACCAAGCATGATACCTATAGCCCTTAAAATACCGTTTGCAAATTCGTGTGCTTTCACAGCGTAAATATATTATTTCTTAGCAAACTTGTTGAAGCCTTTGGTGATTTCGTATAACGCGATTCCAACAGACTGTGCCACATTCATACTACTATTGGCCCCGAACATTTCAATATGAAAGCATTCGCTACAAAGTTTCAGGGTTTTTTCTGAGATTCCATGTCTTTCATTCCCAGCAACAAGCACCAGTTTTTCACTATTTTCTAAATTAAAATTTTCAATGGGAATGCTGGCAGATGTTATCTCAACAGCTATAGATCTAAAACCTTCATTTTTAAGCATCTTAATAGTTTCTTCGGAATTTTCACTGTATTCAAAGGCTACTACATTCTGGGTGTTCCTGGCGGTACGTTTGAGTCGGTTGCTCTTTAAATTGGGTTCACTTCCGCAAAAGAATATTTTCTGAACTCCAAAAGCATCGGCAAGGCGAAACATACTTCCAAGATTCGCTTCGCTTAAAACATTATCCAGTAAAAGTACGACAGGAAATTCCCTTTTTTGAAAGGAACTTTGGGTATGTGTAAGCTGATCTATCAATTTTCAAAAGCATATTTAATGATGTTAGCTCCCATTTTCAAAGCTTTCTGGCGCACATCTTCCGGATCATTATGGACTTCGGGACTTTCCCATCCGTCTCCTAAATCACTTTCATATGTATATAACAGGATTAACCTGTCGTTCTCGAAAATACCAAAAGCCTGGGGAGCTAAGGCATTATGTTCATGAATTTTAGGTAAGCCGCCCGGGAAATTATAGGCAGAAGAAAATATAGGATGATTAGCCGGAAGCTCCGTTAATTCTTTCTCAGGAAACAACTTTTTGACCTCTTTTCTTATATACTCATCCATCCCGTAGTTATCGTCAATATGTAAAAAACCACCACTAACAAGATAACTTCTAAGGTTTTCAAGCTCATTTTCATTAAAAACAACATTTCCATGACCCGTCATATGCACAAATGGAAACTGAAGAATATCGGTACTACCGGGTTCCACAGTTTCCGGTTTCGAATCTATCTGGGTATTGATATTGGTATTGCAGAACTTGATCAGGTTTGGTAACGCAGTAGGGTTTGAATACCAATCACCGCCACCATTATATTTTAGTACTGCAATTTCCTGAGCATTCCCTAAGAAGATGCTACCCAGCAAAAAAATCAGTAATAAATAATTACTTCTCTCCATTATTTTTTTGATTCACCAAGGCTACCGTATGACAAGCAACTATTGCCGCAGTCTCGGTTCTTAAACGACTTTCACCTAAACTTACTGCTTCCCATTTATTTTCCTGTGCAAGTTTAATTTCTTCTCTGCTGAAATCTCCTTCCGGCCCTATAAGAATATTCACCTGATTATCAGGATCAATTTTATTTTGAAGATAAGCCTTTTCCATACCTTCTTCGCAATGTGCAATTAATTTTGAGCCTGCAATCTCCTGATTGATAAAATCATGAAAATTGACCGGTCCATTCAGTTTAGGCATTCTAAAATGCAATGACTGCTTCATAGCACTTTGCAAAACACGATCAAAACGATTCAGTTTTACTACTTTTCTTTCGCTATGATCACAAATTATGGGTGTTATTTCATGTACTCCAATCTCCATGGCTTTTTCGAGAAACCACTCAAACCTGTCGTTCATTTTCGTTGGAGCAACGATCATATGCAAATAATACGGTGGAGGCGCCTGCTTTTCAGTAGAAATAATTTTTGCAACACATTGTTTTATGTCGGCATCAATAATTTCAGCATTTATGAGCAATCCATTTCCATTGGTAATATTTACAACATCACCTTCTTTTTTCCGAAGGACTTTTACAATATGCTTGCTTTCATCTCTCTGGAAAATGATTTGCGTATCCTTTTCTGAAATTTGAGGATTATAGAATAACTGCATATTAAAATTTATATCTGGATTGAGCGGTTACCGAGAAATCGGCAAAATCCTTGTTTAAATATTTATGATATCCAGCAATTCCAATCATGGCAGCATTATCTGTGGTGTATTCAAATTTTGGAATATAGCATTTCCAGCCCCATTTTTTTTCAGCATCTTTTAAGGCCTGTCTTATCCCACTATTAGCAGATACGCCTCCTCCAATAGCAACCTGGTTGATACCTGTTTCTTTTACGGCTTTTTTAAGTTTATCAATTAGAATTCCAATAATGGTGTATTGTATGGAAGCACAAATATCTTTCAGATTCTTTTCAATAAAATCAGGATCATTTTTTGTTTCTCGCTGAACGAAATAAAGGACCGCGGTTTTAAATCCGCTAAAACTGAAATTAAGACCTTCTACTTTTGGTTTAGGGAATTTTAAAGCTTTGGGATTTCCTTCCCGGGCATACTTATCTATCAACGGCCCGCCAGGATAGGGCAGTCCTAAGATTTTTGCACTTTTATCAAAAGCTTCACCTACTGCATCATCAATGGTTTCTCCAATAATTTCCATTTCAAAATAGTTTGAAACTTTTACTATTTGTGTATGGCCTCCACTTATGGTCATGGCCAGAAATGGAAATTCGGGTTTTTCAAAACCATCTGCTTCTATAAAATGAGCGAGTATATGTGCCTGCATATGGTTTACCTCAATCAGCGGAATGTTCAATCCCATTGCCAAAGACTTGGCGAAGGAGGTTCCAACCAGTAAAGAACCCATTAATCCGGGACCTCTGGTAAAAGCAATTGCAGAGACATCTTTTTTATCGATATTTGCCTTCGCTAAGGCCTGGTGTATCACCGGTACGATATTTTGCTGGTGTGCTCTGGAGGCCAGTTCTGGAACTACACCTCCATATTGTTGATGTACTTCCTGGGTGGCGACAATATTAGAAAGTATTTTTCCGTTGCAAAGTACAGCAGCAGCTGTATCATCGCAGGAAGATTCTATCGCGAGAATGTTTATTTTTTGGTTTGACATCAGAAATTATTGGGCATAGAAATTGTAAATTAGACGCAAAGTTAAAACATAATAACGTATCAAAAAATTCTGGAAAATACTAACTAAAACGCTGGTCGCCTTCGTTTTGTTATTCATTATTTTATTGATAGTATTTTCTATTCCTGCCGTTCAAACCTCCGTAGCTAAAAAACTTACCGATTCCCTGCGTGAAAAGAATGATGTAAACCTTTCTATTGGCAGGGTTTCCCTGGGCTACTTTGGAGATATACAACTCAATGATATTTATGTGGAAGATCATCATACCGACACTTTATTTACGGCAAAAGAGATTAGTTCTTCTATTCTAAGCTTTACCAATCTTATTAATAATTCCCCAAATTTAGGCGATACGCGTATTGAAGGATTAAATATGCAAATGAAACGCTACAAAGATGAAGACAAGGATAACCTTGGAGTGCTTATTGAAAAATTAAGGAAAGAACCTACTGGAGCCCCTTCACATTTTGAACTTCATGCAGAAAATGTTCAAATACTTAATAGTAAGTATAGTTATGTTGATGAAAACCTCGATAAAAAAAACGTATTAGTCGTAGATAGTCTTAATATTTATGCCAATGAACTTCTCATAGATGATGAGAATATAGATATAGAGATTGGTAGCATGAAAGGCTATGAGCAACGAGGGATTGAAATAGATAATCTCTCTACTCATTTTCATTACGATCCTAATAAAATGAACCTGGTTGATATGAAACTTCAGACTCCTGGTTCCTTTATAGATGCCGACCTATATTTTAATTATGAGCTTTCAGATTTTTCTGATTTTGAAAATCTGGTTCAGGTAGAGGCTGATTTTAGGGAAAGTACATTGTCCAGTAATGATCTTAAAGCATTTTATGATGGTTTTGGGGATGATGAGTTATTAAGTTTTCAAACTAAATTAACCGGTACTCTTAATGATTTTAATTTAGAAGGTTTTAGGCTTCAGGGTCTGGACAGAACAGAAATTTATGGTGATTTCCAGGTTAAAGGTTCCTTTTCAAAAGAGCCGGATAGTTTTAGTCTGGATGCCAGCTTTTCTGATTTCAATACGAATTATTACGACATGGTTAATTTTCTTCCAGACGCCTTGTTTGGGAAATTGCCCGAAACTCTTAGGGATTTTGGAAGCATAAACATGAAGGGAAATACCCTGGTAACTAATTCTTCGCTAGATGCAGATGTATATTTGAATAGTCAGCTTGGTTCTGCAGAAGCAGATTTCATCCTGCGTAATTATAATAATTCTTCAGCTTCAACTTATAAAGGGAAACTGGTCTTTAAGAATTTTAATATAGGTAGGTTAATAGATAATAAGCAATTAGGTAAAACCAGTTTTAATCTGAATTTCGATGGGGGAGGCTTTTCCCGGGAGGATCTTAATACTCAGTTAAAAGGCGGTATTTCCAAAATTACTTACAACAATTATACGTATTCTGACATTAGAGTCATAGGAAATCTTCGGAATCCCCTTTTCAACGGTTATTTTGTTTCTGATGATCCAAACCTGGAGATGGAATTCAACGGGCTTGCAGATCTTTCTGAAGACATTAATGTGTACGATTTTGAAGCTTCTGTAGAATATGCAGATCTTAATGCTTTAAATTTTGTGAACCGGGATAGTATTTCTGTATTCAAGGGAGATGTGATTATGAATATGAAGGGAACTACAATAGATGATGCCTTTGGAGATATTTTACTTTTGAATACATCTTATAAAAATCAAAATGACCTATATTATTTTGATGATCTAAGTATTTCTTCAAGTTTTGAAGGAGAAGTTCGAACTATCACTATCAATTCTCCTGATGTAATAAATGGGGAAGTTACCGGTCTTTTCAAGATTAATGAGGTAGGTGCCCTGGTAGAAAACTCCATCGGGAGCATTTATACCAATTATCGAGCAAAGACCATTACTACGAACCAGTATATGGAATTTGATTTTGACATTTATAACCAGATCGTTGAAGTTTTTTATCCTGAAATTGAATTAGCTCCGAACACCTTTATTCGAGGTAGAGTAGAATCTGATGAGTCTGAATTCAGGCTTACATTTAAATCTCCAAGAATAGACATTTTTAATAACATGATTGAGGAGATCAACCTTCAGGTTGACAATACCAACCCCATTTACAATACATTCTTTGAAGCCGATAGTGTAGCTACCGATTTTTATAATTTCTCTGAATTTAGTTTTATCAATGTAACCCAACGGGATACCCTTTTTATACGTTCAGAATTTAAAGGAGGAAAGAATAATAATGATATTTTCAACCTGAACCTGTTTCACACCATTAATGAAAATAATAAATCTGTAGTGGGTATACAGCAGTCAGATTTTAAATTCAAGGATAATGTCTGGTATTTAAATGAAGAGAATAACCGCAGTAATAGACTCATATTTGATAATAATTTCAGGGATTTGCGAATAGATTCATTGGTGATGAGTCACCAGAATGAAGAAATACGCTTAAGTGGGGAAATGCGTGATTCTACCTATAAGAATTTCAAAATGAAATTCAATAATGTAGAGATAGCCAAAATAACCCCTGAAATTGATAGTCTTGATATTGCGGGTACTTTGAATGGTGACCTTGATCTTTTACAGGAAGAAGGAGCTTATTTTCCAAACACCAGGCTTAGAATAGACTCAATGCGTGTAAATAACACATATATGGGCAACCTGCAAATGGATGTTACAGGGAATAAAAATCTCACAAATTATTCAGTTAATGCAGTTTTACAGAAACAGGGTCTGGAATCACTTTCGGCTATAGGTGATATAGATGTTAGCGGGAATGAACCTGCGATAGACCTTGAAGTGAATCTTAATAGATTGAATATGTCTATTTTTTCGGCGTTGGGTGCAGATGTACTTACCGATATTCGCGGTTTTGCTTCAGGAAGAGCTTTTGTAACAGGCAATTATAAAAATCCCGATTTTTCAGGAAGCTTAAGACTGAATAAAGCTGGACTTAGAATTCCATATTTAAATGTAGATCTGGATTTTCAGGATGAAGCCCGGGTTAATCTTACCAAACAGCAATTTGTATTTGATGATATTGATATCATAGATACAAAATATAGAACCACAGGTGTCCTGGATGGTATTATTTCTCATCGTAATTTTTCCCAATGGTATCTAGATCTTTCATTAAACTCAGATAGGATATTAGTTCTGGATACTGAAGGAGATGAGGATGCGTTGTATTACGGTACAGCATTTATAGATGGGGAGGCCACTATAAAAGGACCAACAGATGAACTGGTGATAGATGTTAATGCTGCCACAGAGAGAGGTACTGTTTTCAAAATTCCGTTAAGTGATACAGAATCTGTAGGTGATAATTCTTTTATCAG
Source organism: uncultured Flavobacteriaceae bacterium (assembly GCA_964008195.1). Taxonomy (GTDB): domain Bacteria; phylum Bacteroidota; class Bacteroidia; order Flavobacteriales; family Flavobacteriaceae; genus Christiangramia. The sequence continues at coordinate 719 of CAXGBX010000099.1, read as the reverse complement.
ATTTTTAAGTCCCGAAGAGAAAGCTGCCAGGTTGGCGGGGGAGGAATTGGAATTACCAGAGGTAAAAGGAATGGAATTGATCTTTGATCTTGATATTACGAATGATGCGGAAGTAGAGGTCGTGGTAGATAAAACCAGTGGAAGTACCTTACGAGGCCGGGGATCTGGTAACCTTTTACTTGAAATAAACACCAATGGGAAATTCAATATGTGGGGTGACTTTGTAGTTTACCAGGGTGTTTATAATTTCAAATACGCCGGGCTGGTGCAAAAGGTTTTCACCGTGGAGTCTGGAGGGAGTATTAATTGGAATGGTGATCCTACAGATGCCCGTTTAGATGTGAGCGCTGTTTATTCATTAAATGCAAATCCGGCAGTATTATTAGAGAATCCTTCGGTAAACCGTAAAATCCCTGTGGAAGTAGTTATCAATCTTCAGGGACAGATTGAACAGCCTGATATTGGATTTGAAATAGATTTTCCAAATGCAAGTTCCACAGTAAAATCTGAATTACAATATAGAATAGACGACCGTGCGACTACCGAGTTACAGGCGCTTTTTCTTGTTACTCAAGGAACTTTCTATAGCGAATTTGGACTTCGGGGTGCTGCGATTTACGGAACACTGGCAGAACGTGCTTCCAGTATCGTAAATGATATTTTCGCGGGTGATGACGGTAAATTTCAGGTTGGGGTAAATTATGTACAGGGAGATCGTA
>CAXGBX010000098.1:0-7533 GCA_964008195.1 uncultured Flavobacteriaceae bacterium | reverse complement strand
TTTTTTCAAAGTTTCTCCGCTAGCCAGTAAGATCCATTCCTACTCTTTCTTTTCATACGGCCTGTATGAGACCCTTCATTTATCTGATAAAGAACAACAGATCATCAAGGAATTATTTTCTCGCGACATCTTTCAGCAACCAATCATCTAAAACCATGCTATCCTGATCTGTATGTATAACTACAATATCGCCGGTGGTTTCAAAAATTACTGCTTTTACCTGATCTAGTTGCACTACATTGGCCTCTCGAAGTTTGGATCTGAGATCTGATTCTGTGACCCGGGACTTCTTTAGGTTTTCAAATAAAATTTTTTCCCCTTCCATTAAAAGTAGCGGAGTATTATCAATCAAATTTTGAAATATCTTCCACCTTCGTAGAAAGGCCGCACTTAATTGTAGTAAGTAAACAAAAAACAATCCGATAATTCCGTGTTCAAGACTTACTGAATTGGTCAATACTGTAGTCGCTATCATTGATCCCACAGCTACCGTCATAGCGAAATCGAAACTGGACATTTTCGAAAAGCTTCGTTTACCAAAAATTCGGGTGAAAAATATAACGGCTATGTAGATGCCTACACATGAAATGAATATTGCCAGGACTGTATCGAAAGATAATTCAAACCACTTTTCCATATTTTCTTCTTTTATTAATATTTCAATTGCACCCAAAATTCAGTCAATGTAAAATTTGTGAAAATTAGAGTGATTATAATCCAGTGAAAACTCTCAAATAAATTAAATTAGAAATAATTCAGGAAATCACTTTTAGATAGATGGTTTTTTCAGGCTTGTCTCTCCTTTTCTTATAGCGGATTCTGATCTTATATTTGCCGGTTATTTCTTCCGGAAAGAACTCATCAGTATCTGAATCAAAACTTCCTTCGGTGGTAAATGCGACACAATTAATCGTATATTTTTTGATCTCCTCCAATATTTTTAATTCTTTTTCAAGCAAAACATATCTCTCCTTCAGATGTTCAATTATCTGAAAATGTTTTTCTAAAGATACCCGATTTACCATAATTTAAGTACTACTACGTATTTTTTTCATCACTACTTTCCTGCATTTCATCTTCAGAAATAAGGTGATGATCATTCTTTAAACCAACGATATGAATTATATTCGTAAGTGTGGTATAAAGCATAAGCACCACAGTGATCATCATACCACTTAAAATTGAAGAAAAGATCAAACTCAACCAGTAAATAATGTTATACCAGGTTAGTGGAATATTATCTGCTTCATTGACTGGAATATTAAATAATTGAAACATGATTAAGGCTCCCACCAGCAGAATCGTATCTATCTGCGCAATATCCAATACCTGATAATAATGGTCATTTTTCAGTTTGGATGTTGTCCCGGTGCTAATTCCAAGTAAGGTCAGTAATAAAGTTAGAATGGTGGCGGAAGCCAGAATGATCGTGTTACAAAGCATATTCAGGCTCTCGTGCGAGGTGGTAATTAGTTGCTTGGCCTCATAACCTGAAATCTGTCCTAGTAAAAAAACTCCCATGCCTGTAAAGAGTGTGGCTATAATTCCACCATATATCGCTTTTTTATTCTCTCTGAAAAATTTCTTCATTAAACCCTCGTCATTTGTTTTTGAAATTCCGTCTTTAAATTCAATCGACATTTTATTGGTGAAAAGGACAGACCCAATCTTCATCAGTAGATTTTCCACTGTATTGTCTAGCTTCGCTGTTTTCTCCAAAATCTTCAAGCATAGGATTAATAGTTCCCTGCACAGCTATATCTCGTTCTCTAATTTTATCCCTTACATTTTGATAAACCCCCATCTCCCTCAATTTTTCAAATTGAGTATGTAAGTTGAAGGCAATGGAAGGAAAGGGACTTCTTCTGGATATTCTGGAACTTTCAGGGTGCATCCCTACAATATAAAAAGCACGGCCGGCAATGCTAAAACTGAAATTTTTGTCTTCAGGATTTCTGCTTACCTCGGGATCCCAGGGATGATTATCTAATTTTTTAAGATCTGATAGTTGTTTCCACAGTACAAGTTCAAATTCGTCTTCTGAATAAATTTTAGACTGGGGAAACACAGCAATGAAAGACTGGAATTCATTAGAACTAAAATCATAACTTTTAATATAATTCTCTAAATCTTCCAGTAGTTTTTCTGTAGACTCAGGAAGGCTAAAACGTTTATAATTTTTAATTATCGTTTTTTCCTGGCTAAACACCGTTTGCGCCATGATACATGGATGATCCTCTTCAAGAATCCACTCAGAAAATTTTGCTTTCAAATCAATCTTCATAATTACAGCTTTCATTTAAATTTTTAAAATTCATGATTTAAGAGAGAACTTATGTGCGTTTTTCAATAAGGCCTTAACGATATTCTTCTTATTGGGAAATGTTTAACTGAAATCAATAAAAAACTAGGTAGAGGTGTTAATAAATTAGCTAGACAAAGTGATCAATTATGAATATCATTCAAATTAAAGCCATCAATGCCAGTAATATATTTCCTGAACTGGCTAAAGAACTCAATACAGATTGTACTGAATCTTATGGGGAATATTCCCTTAGTTTGCCTGCTGAAATGGGTTCCGGTGAGATTTCAGGTATCAATTTCCCAAATGGCGTTGGATTATTTAATTTTGATCTTGAATTCAAAAGTGATCAATGCCTGGATTTTTGCTCGGAAGAAATTCAGCCATTTAAATTTCTTTACCTCATCCTGGGCAATCTTCAACATCAATTCAGTAATGAAGAAATTACCCATAAACTAGGTCAGGGTGAATCGATGATCTTAGGTGCCAATTATAAAAGTGGAAATAAATTTTTTTTTCCTGCAGGTACAAAAATAAAAATGGTCATACTTGACGTAGACCGAATAAAATTTGTTGATCAACTTACCTTTCCCCTGGATGAAATGGATAAAATTTATCATCAAATTTTTGCCGATACCAATGCTATTCGCACCCATTATCATCACACCGAATACAGCTTGAAAATGGCCCATTTGGTAGATGAATTATATCGTTTCAAATCTAGTGGCCTGGAACGCACCAGTTTTAATGGCGCCAAAGCATTGGAGCTCTTAACCTATATGCTTATGCTTTATAAAGATGATGCACTCACAGAAGAGCATCACAGTATATTACGATCCAGGGACCTGGGGAAAATAAAGAATGTGGTTGGATTAATAGATCGTAATATTGCCGACCTGGACAACATTAGTCAGATTGCAGAAAATGAAGGGATTAGCGAAGTGAAACTTCAGCAAGGGTTTCAAATCATATTTAATAGCACCGTTCACGAATACATTCAATCCAGAAGGTTGGAGACTGCAATGCAATTATTACTGAAAACAGATAAAAGTATAAGCGAAATTGTATATGCTATTGGTTTAAATAGTAGGAGTCATTTTTCAAAAATCTTTAAAGAACGCTATGGTGTTCCTCCAAAGGATGTTCGACTAAAGAATAACACATGATCGTAAATTTAAATAACGAAGGTTGGGAGATATTCTCACATTCCAGTCATGGATTATTAGCTGGCAAAATCGCGAATGAGTTGGCAGATACTTTTAAAAATGAAAATTGGGTGGCTACGCTTGCAGCAATTATCGAACATGACGACAGATAGTTAAATTTCGAGGAAAAAAATTATTTAACTGAAATGGGAACGCCCAAAGATTTTCTCCTTGAAAACAGAAGTACCCGGGAGATTATTAAACGTTCTAAAAGATTATTGTCACAAGCCAATGAAAAGTCCTGCTGGATAGCGATGCTCATTTCCCATCATTTACAATTTATTTATAAGGAAATGAAAGGTGAAAATAAAACTATTCACAGTTCCTAAATGACTTAGAGCAAACTGAAAAAAGTTATATGGAAGAGCTTCAATGTTCAAAACAGGAAGTAGATAAGATTTATCAGATCTTCGTATTTGCAGACAGATGTTCTTTAATTTTATGTCAGGATAGACTACCTGAAAAAAACAGGGAAATTGAAATAAATACCAGTATTTCAGGAAAAACCTACTGGCTAAGCAAAAAGCAATCTGGCGATATGCACATTAGACCTTGGATTTTTGCTAAAAAAACTTTCAACCTATCTACAGAATATAGGTTACTAACTCAAAGTTCCTTTAACGATAATAATGATTTTGAGAATGAATTGGATAAAAGCCCCGTTAAAATAAAAACCTGGAAATTTAGCAAGTGATGTATGTAGAAGTCGGAAAGTATAAAGTTTAAAAAATAAGTAGCATGGAAATAGATATTTGGGAGTTTATAATTAAAATAGGTGCGGCGGCTCTTAGTGGTGCTTTAATGGGACTGGAAAGAGAATACAAAGGCAAGCCTGCTGGTTTAAAAACCTATTCCCTGGTAGCCCTTGGGGCAGCTACTTTTATTACCATTTCTTTAATGTTTCAGTCTTCAGATAGCACAGATATGACCCGAATTGTAGGTCAGGTGGTAGTTGGGGTTGGTTTTTTAGGTGCAGGAGTGATTTTGCATGAAAAAGACAATACCGCTGTCACAGGACTGGCAACCTCGGCAGCCATATGGTGCAGCGCAGCGGCAGGCTGTCTGGCCGGGTTTGGATTGTACTTGCCGTTATTGGCACTTAGCGTTTTTGTTATACTCATAAATCTCATTTTCGGGTTTTTAAATGGAAAATTGAAAAATATGAATAACAATAACGAAGATTGACCGCCCACAACCAAGCATCCTGAGACTCTTCTTTTCTATCAGCGAGACAAACAACAATGTCCATCCTGAAAGGAGCGTCAATTCTTCTTCTTTGTCCATTTTGAACGGAGTGAAGAATCCCTACCAGCATCCTTAGTAGACTCTTCGTTTCACTCAGAGAGCCGAACAACACTTTGGAATATCCATTCTCAACACAACGAAGGCTTTACCCACCTAACTTTTTACCTAGCGTTAAACATCATACAAAGCCACTGCTTTACTTTCTTAAATAATCCAATTAAGTTATATTCCCCACCGATTTAAATTTTGTGATAATGAAAGAAAAAGTGACCCTATATATAGAGCAGGTATTGGCAAATATGCCGGAAGACTGGTTAAAGCTTACCACGCATAGACTTGATATTTACAATGAAAAACTGGCCAAAACCGAATTCCTGGATCAGTTTGAGAACCTATACAAAAAAGGCAATTCTGATAAAACAGCACTGGCCAATCTACCCACGGCCTTCGATTATATTCGCTTGGGACATCCCCTATCATCAGTATTGGAATGGGCAATAGCTAAATTGAATAATCTTAAGCCGGAGCATATGATTAGTTTTTCCTCGAAAACTATTCCTGTTCTAGCCGTTCTTAGGAAGAATTTATTTGAAGAAAAGGCTACGCAAATTATCTATAAAGAAGAACTACCAGAATGTTTCGATTTCGAAGCTATTAGGCGAGTTTATGGGTATGATTTCCAACTGAAGAAAATTGATCAATTAGAGGACATTCCCAAATTTGATGGTAGTACTGTTTTTATTTCAAAAAACGATGACCTAAACGATCTTAGAATTGATCAAAATATCGATTTTTTTATAAGTCTTCAAGCTGAATTAGGAAGCATATTAGTTGTCAATGGCATCCAGAATGAATCATATATTTCAGAAATTCAACATGTGAGAAGAAGGGAAACTATCGCCATGACCCCTGCTGATTGCTTTACGACTTTAAAGCAAATAGTTGGAATGGCCCCCGTTTCCGAAGAAAAAAATACTAACGAGAGTAACAAATCTAAGGTAATAGATTCAGTTAGTGAAATTACTGCGACAAGCTCGAAAGTTCTTCTAGGTTCTTGCGGACTTTCAGTTCAATATGCTATTATGATGGGATTGATAGATGATGCCATGCAAAATCATAAAGGCAAAAAAATCAATATTATTGTCCCTCCTAATTGTTATGGCGGCACTAATGATCAGGCAAGGCGTGTTGCTGCCTGTCTTGAAAATGTAGAAATTCTGGATTTACCTGTTGATGGGGATAATGACATGGTTCAGAGCACAAATAAAGTTCTGGAGCGGGTTGCAAAAGAAGATGCGGTACCTCTGATTATTGCTGAAATTCCTACCAATCCCAGAGTGGAAGTTCCAGATTTGCAGAAACTAAGAGAGGTGCTAAGTAGAAAAAGAAACACCGCTTCAGGAACAAATGCTATTGATCCTATATTTATTTTAGATCAAACCTTTTGTCCTAATGTTCAGTTTTGTGGTGAAGATGGTATCCTCTCTGAAATTAGAACTATTTCCTATGTAAGCGGATCTAAATTCCCGAGTGGAGGAAGATGCACCGCCGGATACTGTGTTGCAAATAATAAGGCAAAACCTTTAATGGGTACGATTGAAAAACATCTCCAACTTTGTGATAACGAAGCTACAGCACTTCAGATTGAAATACTGGCAGAACAGTTGCCATCCATGAATCAGCGGATAAAAGATGCCTATAAAAACACCAGGGAATTTGTGAATTTTATTGAAAATAAATTACCTGAAGCAAAGATTAATTTTGTTTCAGAAGAATTGGCAGCGCAAGGATTTACACCCTCGGTTTTTTCATTAGATCTTCCCACTAAAGGTGCTACTTCTGAAGAAAGAGAAGCCTATAAGAGGGATTTGAATCATAAATTGATCAATATGATGATCACCAGAATTCCTAATGAAAGTAAATATTGCGTAAGTTATGGGCAGTTAAAAGGTTGTTACTGGACCATTCCCGCCACCTCTACCCAGGGAACCACCAAAGAAGATGATAAAGATTATATTGCCCGGGTTTCGGTATCACCAGATCTGGACCTGGAATTACATAAAAAAGTATTCTCAGATTTTGTAGCGCAACTTTAGGCATAATCTACCACGCGTATCATTAATCTCCATTCTGGTTTCAAAATTACTTTTAGCCGGAATGGAGATTTTTGATATAATACACTTTCCTTTTATCAGATAATCTAGGACCGTATCTACAAGAAGCTTTAAGTTTTTAAGTCGGTTTTCCCTATTCTTCGTTAAACATTCATTAAACCTACCTTGAGACACTCATGTTTCCGTTACATTTGTATCGCACACGATATAATCGTATTTATAATAAAATTTTAAATAAATAGTTTTATCGAAACAGACACCTGAAAAAAGATTTTTCAGGTTCAGCAGTAAGAGGAAATTTAGGAGAAGCTTGAAAATTGGTGAACATGAATAAAGAGGACCAACTTAAATTAGAAAATCAGATCTGTTTTCCCCTTTATTCGGTTTCCAGACTGATGACGAAAGCCTACAAGCCCCATCTTGAAAAGCTGGGCTTAACTTATCCACAATATCTGGTATTGCTAGTACTATGGGAAAATGACAATCAATCTGTAAATAAGATTGGGCAAAAATTGCTGTTGAATACCAATACGCTTTCTCCACTTATAAAACGCATGGAGAAAAATGAATTTCTTACTCGCACCCGCTCTGAAGATGATGAACGAACGGTGTTGGTGAGTCTTACATTAAAAGCAAAAAAAATAAAGGAGCGGTCTTCCTCTATTCC
>CAXGBX010000097.1:0-7617 GCA_964008195.1 uncultured Flavobacteriaceae bacterium | reverse complement strand
AAGCGTTTGGGTATAAAAAAAGGCGTTACTAAAAAAGTAACACCTTTAATATTTCAATTAATGAAAACCATTAATGTTTATGTCTGTTTTCAGAAGATACAGATAATTTCTTTCTCCCCTTAGCTCTTCTACGCGCAAGGACTTTTCTTCCGTTCGCACTTGCCATACGCTCCCTAAAGCCGTGCTTATTTTTTCTTTTTCTTTTAGATGGTTGAAACGTTCTTTTCATTGTGAATATCTTTTATCTTCTGTAAATTCGTTTTGTCTGTCTTTAAAACTGCGTGCAAATATACAAAGCTTTTTAAGTACTGCAAATACTAATTTAAAATAATTTCTAATTGTTTTTATTACCTTTGCCGCCTGGAAAAATGAAAACAAAAGATGTTCAATAAAAATATCAAATTAGTTTTAGCCGGTTTAATCATTGCTATAGCAATCTGGCAGTTTATCGAAGGAAATATTGGAAACGGAATCGCCCTAATTTTACTTTCGGGAATTTTCATATTCCTGTATTTTAAGAATGAAATGATTCTTCTGGCTTTCCTTAGACTAAGAAAACAGGATTTTCCGGGAGCGAAGAAATGGTTGGACAGGATTCAAGATCCTGAAAAAGCTCTGGTAAAGAAACAACAGGGATATTACTGGTACCTTCATGGTTTAATGATTTCTCAAACCAATATTACCAAAGCTGAAAAATTCTTTAAACGCGCACTCAAACTTGGTCTTTCTATGGATCACGACCTTGCCATGGCTAAATTAAACCTTGCCGGGATCGCCATGACCAAAAGAAGAAAGCGAGAGGCCACTACCCTACTCAACGAAGCCAAGAAGCTTGATAAGCATGGCATGATGAACGATCAGATCAGGATGATGAAAGAGCAAATGAAGAAAATATAATGCTTTCTTATTAACACTTTAAGAACAATTCATCCTTTAACTAATATTCCGGTACTTCAACGATAATTTTTCCTGACAAGCCTCTACTGGTCTATCTTTAGAGTATTAAACTAAAGTTGGATGGGAAAACTATTACTAGTTTTTATACTTATTAGCTCTACAGTTCTTGCACAACAAGAGAAATTACAAGATAAAAGTTATTTCTCAGAGGAACTCTATATGCACCTTTCTGATTACAACCGGAAAGCAGACCTTGCTTACCGCTTTAATGATTACGACAAAGGCAAAGAGCTTTTTGAAAGCTTTATTCAGGATCATCTGGAAGGTTCTTATATGGATGATTTTAAATTCCAGGGTTTAAATAAAAAAGAGGTCAATCTTTATAATTACAAAAACCCTGTATTCTTAATTACTTACGCCTCCTGGTGTATTCCCAGTAAAGGGGAAATTCCTGCCATCAACAAATTGGCTTCAGAATATAAAGATAAAATAGATTTTGTCATTTTATTCTGGGATAAGAAGGATAAAGCTAAAGAACTCAGCAAAAAATTCTCTTCAGATATTTCTGTTGTTTACGTAGATGAATCTAAAAATCAGGGAGCCTACGTTGTAAAGCAACTAAAGCACTCTTTAGGTTTGCCTACCTGTTTCTTATTGGATGAGAACAAGCAGATTATGGATATAAGAAGAAGTGTTTTTCCATCTTTTCAAACTGAGGATGAAGAAGCTTATCGGGAAAACTATATTGCCCTGGAAGCTTCAATATCAAAAAACCTCATCAAAGAATATGACGAGGTTTATGCTGAAAATTTCCAGGTAGAATAAATTATTTCACTTTCGGATAATATCCCTCTTCTGGTATATCTATATAATACTGCTTTCTGGAAGCATTTTTAAGGTGATCGTCCCTCAACCAGGGATTATGCACTTTCAAAATCTTATAGTTAATCCCAAACTTTTCAGCAAAATCAGGGAAATTCTTTACTACCGTATCAACTCCAACCTTTTGCACCGGAATGTGCTTATAAAGGTCTTTCTCTGTAAAACTGAAACCATACTTTTCAGGATCTTTCATGATTTCCTTCAAAGCCAGAATTCTAAAAACATATCTTCCGGTTTCTTCTCCCAGTAGTAAATCATAATAATCTGCTACGTTTTGTCGCTCCAGTTGTTTATCCACTCCATATTGACCTGCATTATAGGAAGCAGCGGCCAAAGTCCAGGAACCAAAACGTTGTTTGGCTTTTTTCAAATAATCTGCAGCGACACGAGTTGATTTTTCAATATGATAGCGTTCATCTACATTAACATTGATTTCCAATCCATATTCCTTTCCCGTACCCTCCAATATTTGCCAGAAACCTACCGCTCTTGCAGGAGATACGGCCTGGGTTAATCCACTTTCAATAACTGCGAGATATTTGAAATCATCAGGAATCCCTTCTTCTTTTAAAATTGGTTCGATAACCGGGAAATACTTGTTAGCTCTTTTCATTAAAAGTAGAGCATTTGATTGCCAATAGGTATTCACTAAAAGTTCACGATCCATTCTTTCATAGATATCAGGATCGTTTAATGGAACGGTTTCTCCGGCAAAGTCTAAATTTTCAGGCATAGGTAGTGAGACAATTTTATAGGCATCGGCCACACTCTTATTCGAATCTTTATCTTTTACTTCATCATTCTGATTCTGGGAACTGCCCGAATCTTCCTGTTGTACAGCGTTGATGCTGACAGCGCATACAGTAAACAGACCTACAATTAGCAATGCATTCTTTAATATCTTCATAGCGTTTTAATTAACATTTTCGTTCTTTCTTTTATATTTCAGCTTTCCAGAGAGGATCAATTCTGGTAAATTCTCATTAAACCACCGAAAGCGATTGATGATCATTATATGAGTTCCTCCCTTAATTACAATAGCATTCTTTATATTTTTAATTGGAAACACTTCATCTTTATCTCCATGAATATGAATCACTTTCTCATCAGGCTTCTCACATTTCCAATTGACCATATTCTTAATGGCCCAATCGAGATACTTCTTATCTGTAATAGAAATATACTGTTTATATAGTTTAGCTCTTTTTTTTAGAAAATCTCCAAAAGCAAATTTCTCAAAATGATCTACATAGCTGGCAAGGCTGGTTGGAATTATTTTAAAAAGACCCGTTCTGGAAGCAAATTTCATCCTTGGAGGCAACTCTTCAGAACATTTTACACTTGAGATAATAATGAGCCTGTGTAAATCCAGGAATTTAGCCATTTCCTGTACAATTACCCCGCCAAAAGAAACTCCTATAAGAACTATATCCTGATGATGAATATGCTGAATCATCCTTTTAGCGTAATCTTCAAGATTTTCATCACCTTCGGGTATCTCCCATTCCAGCAAATGGACTTCAAATTTTTCTTCGGCTAAAATTACATTTTCAAAGATCGCTGAATCAGCTGCCATTCCCGGCATTAAATATACGTGTATAAGCTCCCGTTCCTCTTTCATTTTAACATGCATATAACAAAGAATGCTGGCATTAAATTGTAAATTTAACAATCAAAATTACTGCATAAAACTTGACTTTCAAATTTACGAACTCACAAAAAAATGGATAAAATTTTTCATCCTGCTAATGCCCGTGGTAAAGCCGATCATGGATGGTTAAAAGCAAGTCATTCATTTAGTTTTGCAAATTTTTTCGATCCCGATAAAATCCAATTTGGACTTCTAAGAGTTTTAAATGATGATTATGTGAAAGCCGGAATGGGTTTTGGTACCCATCCGCACAAGAATATGGAAATCATCTCAATACCTCTAAAGGGAGAGATAAAACATAAAGATTCCATGAACCACACCGCCATTATTGAGGCAGGTGAGGTACAGGTAATGAGCGCCGGAACCGGAGTTGAACACAGCGAATTTAATTCCTCCAAAGATGAGTTGAACTTGCTTCAAATTTGGATTTTTCCTGAGAGAAATGAGCTGGAACCGAGATATGACCAGAAAGATTTTTCCGATTTAATTCAACCAAATAAGTTAATTAATATAGTTGCCCCAAAAGGTGATCAGTCTGAAAATTCTTTATATATCAACCAGAAGGCATATTTGCATTTAGGTGATTTTGAGGCTGGCAGGAATATTGATTATAAGTTGAAAAATACAACAAATGGAGTATATGTTTTTTTGATTGAAGGTGAAGCAGATGTTGAAGAATCAAAACTTACAAAACGAGATGCTGTAGGAATCTGGAATACTTCCAGTATTTCCCTGGAATTTAAAACCCCTTCAAAGGTGCTTTTAATCGAAGTGCCGATGAACTAAAATTATGAGTATGAACGATGAAGAATTGATAATTACAGACAATGAGTTTCATAGACAGTTTGAAACACAGATAGATGGCAAACTAGCAATTATTGAATACTCTCAACAGGAACGCAAAATTTTTCTTACGAAACTAAGAATGCCTGAAGATAGTGAAGACAAGCAGGAAGAGTTTATTATAGCTGTACTGGCTGAGATCAAAGAAAGAAATACCCGTGTAGTCCCTACAAGCCCTGAAATTGCAGGATTTATGAGAAAAAACAGAAGAAAATATAAGGATCTTTTACCGGTGGGAATGAATATTTAAACCGCAATAGCTTCCTGCACCTCCTCAAATCTTACCAGACCATCCTCATCAATTTCAGTTAACCTTATTTTCTGAAGTGTATTTACTTTATTTGGATTCCATGGAGCTTTTACCTTGACGTAATTCTCGGTAAAACCATGGATATAACCTTCCTTGTTTTCTCCTTCAAATAACACTGTACCTGTATTTCCTAACTGACTTTCATAAAAAGCTCTCCGCTTTTTAGCCGAAAGCCCTCTTAACATTTTACTTCTTTTCTTTCTGACTTTTATTGGCACAACGCCTTTCATTTCCGCAGCTGGTGTATGGTCTCTTTCAGAATATGTAAAAACATGCAGATAAGATATATCCAGTTCATTCAGAAAATTATAAGTCTTAAGGAAATGTTCTTCAGTTTCACCAGGAAAGCCTACAATAACATCTACACCTATGCAGGCATTTGGCATTACTTCTCTAATCCTGTTTACTCTGTCGGTATATAGATCGCTCATATACCTGCGCCGCATCAATTTTAAGATTTCATCGCTCCCACTCTGTAGTGGAATATGAAAGTGAGGTACAAACGTGCGGCTTTCAGAAACAAAATCGATGGTTTCATTTTTTAGTAAATTTGGCTCGATTGAAGATATACGAAGCCTCTCAATTCCATCTACCTGATCTAAAGCTTTTACCAGGTCTAAAAAAGTGTGTTCATGTTTTTTATTACCAAATTCTCCCTTTCCATAATCACCAATATTAACTCCGGTAAGTACAATTTCCTTTATTCCCTGTTCTGAAATTTCAGCGGCATTTTGCAATACATTCTCAAGTTTGTCACTTCTGGAAATTCCTCTCGCCAAAGGAATGGTACAATAGGTACACTTATAATCACAACCATCCTGGACTTTTAGAAATGCCCGCGTTCTATCCCCTATAGAATATGAACCAACATAAAAATCGGCTTCATTGATTTCACAGGAATGAACTTCAGCAGTCCCACGACTTCTCTCGGGCTGACTTAGAAGCTCATTTAAATAATCTGTAATTTTAAATTTTTCAGTAGCACCCAGTACAAGATCAACTCCATTCACCGCAGCAAGTTCCTCAGGCTTTAGTTGAGCGTAGCAACCTACAGCAATTAGAAAAGCATCTTCATTAGCTTTCCGGGCCTGTTTTACAATAGTTTTGAATCGTTTATCAGCATTTTCGGTTACAGAGCAGGTATTTATCACGTAGATATCTGCTTTCTCAGAAAAGTCCACCCGTTTAAAACCCTCACTTTCAAATGACCTGGCGATAGTAGAGGTCTCAGAAAAATTCAATTTACAACCCAGGGTATAGAATGCGACTTTTTTAATTTCCATAAACTACTTTTTAAATTCTCAATCTGAAATTAAGGCTGCAAAGATACCAACTAAAAATGTTTCTATAAAATCATCTTTCAACTCTAACTTAAACACTATGAGTAAGTTAATTTCAACTATAGCATTTTTACCTATCTTTATAAAAATTTCTTAGTATATTTTCATTTGCTAGCTCTGAATATAAAAACCGTGAAAACTAATAATCAGAATAAAGTTTTAACCGAAACAGAATCCTTAAAACCAGGGTTTCGGGAAATACTTAAACGCGGCCGACTCACGGAAGATGATCTTGATCGTTTTCATGCCAACATTCTAAAAACACAAAAAAGAAAAAGCGGTAAAGTACTGCTAATCTCCAGCCTTCTCGTCATTTCAGGACTTTGTGTGATCTATTTTATTGTTTAATCCCTTCTCCATTTAGTTGAGTAATCAAATATATTCTGCAAGACATTCTTGTCTTCATTTGTTAATTCAACTCCTCTTCTCTGCATCACCAGTTCAGCTGTTTCCATGGCTTTTTCAAACCTATAGGTACTGGTTCCCGCACTTCCACCCCAGCTAAACCCCGGTATAAAATTTCTTGGAAAACCACTTCCGAAGATATTTGCGCTTACACCTATCACGGTTCCAGTATTAAACATAGTATTTATCCCACATTTGCTGTGATCTCCCATAATCAACCCGCAAAACTGCAGACCTGTTTTGGCAAAATTCTCTGTATTATAGTTCCATAACCGTACTTCACTATAGTTATTCTTAAGATTGGAGTTATTTGTATCTGCTCCTATATTGCACCATTCGCCCAAAACCGAATTTCCCAGAAACCCATCATGGCCTTTACTACTATTTTGGAAAAGCACAGAATTATTGATTTCACCACCTACTTTGCAAGCAGGGCCAACAGTGGTTGCCCCGTAAATTTTTGCGCCAAGCTTAACTACAGCATCCTCGCATATTGCAAAGGGTCCCCTAATGAGGGAGCCTTCCATGACCAATGCGTTCTTACCTATATATATAGGACCGGAAGAGGCATTGAGACTACAATTTTCGACGCTTGCCCCTTCTTCAATAAAAATGTTTTCCTCGGCTTTTACATAATTTGAATGATCAATCTTTTGAGTTTTTCTACCACGGGTCAATAGTTCAAAATCTGCAGTAATTGCCTCTTCATTTTTAGAAAAGATATCCCAGGTATAAGAAACTTTGAGAACTTCTGCTTCTAATTTTAAAGATTGTAATTTATTTACGTCGACATTAGAATCTCCGTTCTGGTAATACGCAAAAGTTTCTTCACCTAAAACTAATTTCTGATCCTCCTTTAAAGCATTAATTGCCTCTACAAGATCTTTATTTGGCAAGAAAGAGGCATTAATAAATATATTCTTTTCCTCAAGCTTTACAGGCCATTTAATACTTAAGTAATCTTCAGTTTTTGTAGATATACTCGTATTTAGCATCTTTTCCCATTTTTCCCTTATCGTCAAGATCCCTATCCTTAAGTCTGCAACGGGACGCGTAAAGGTTAATGGTAAAAGGTCGTTTCTCGAAGGACCGTCAAAAAGAATATAATTCATAGAATGTGAGGTTTTTTCAAAATTAAGAGTTCCTACGGAATAGAAAAGAGTTTAAATGAAATTCGTTCATAAAAAAAGCCGCTATGTAGCGGCTCTTGTATATCTTAAAAAAACAGAAGAGGTTATTATTTCTTCTTGAATTTTGAATATTTGTTCTTGAATTTATCAATTCTACCA
>CAXGBX010000096.1:0-7633 GCA_964008195.1 uncultured Flavobacteriaceae bacterium | reverse complement strand
TTGTTGGTCAAGTTAATTATTTTCTTTCTAATGATGCTGTTTATTGGCGACTAACCGTCTTAAGTTTAATTTCTCTAAATTTTGATAGTTAAATCAGTAAGAGCCATAGAGAGGAATAAGATGATATTATTTAAAGGGTATTTAATTTTCCAATATGCCAATTATTTCATTTTGATACAGAATAGATTGTAATGCTAAAAGAGTAATAAACTGCCAAATTCCAATTAGAATGCTGCCGTTATTAGGGTTTAAAAGCATTAGACAACTCAAAGATAAAAAAGCTATGGTTTTTATATAATTTGTCAATTTCGTTTTAGGAATTTCAAATAATCTTTGATGTATATAAAAAATTAAAATCAGTGGAAAAATGGAAAGTGAAAATATGAATATGAATCTAAAGATTAGCATAGTATATTCATCTGCTGAATTCATTAAATTCAATAAAAATTCCAAAGATCTTCCCAATCCTAGATAAGTAAATATAGAAGCATAAAGTATGATATAGGAAAGGACTGTTGTTGCGAACAGCGTAATAGCAAAATTATATTTCAGTTTTGAAATACCACTCAAAGCTATAACTAAGGAAAACGGAATTATAACAATATAAATATTGTCATACCCATTCCCATAATAATTAAATAAAAAACATATAACCGCAGGCAATACTATTTTGATTACTACTGCAATATTTTTAACTTGAAATATCATTTATCGCAAATAGATTCCTCTATTTTCAAGTACTGAATTAATTTTATGATTTTTTGCTTTAAATTATTGAACTCAGGATAACTCATTATTTAAATTTGCGCAACTCTCAATACCAGGACCTAACATAAGCATCTTCTAAAGTCTTCTATCCGGCACCCGTCTTTGATCATATTTAATATCGCTAAGGATATTAGATTTGATCCTGATTAAAAAGTTCCAGGACCTTCTTGGGCCAAATGGGATCCAACTAAAGCTCATCACAAAGCTATCCAAATCCCTTTGAAACCTGAATTGAGTTGGAGTAACCCCAGCATTAACCAAATCGTAACCAGAGGTGATACCTACCTGCCATTTGGGTGCAAGTTCCACATTTCCATTAAACATGATGGAATGAGCCGAAATTTCATTCTGCCTCGTTCTATTGGCATAATTCATTGAATAGGCAAGCCGCACATCCCATGGAATTTTATAATTGTACCAGCCGCTTTCATTCTCTTCTTCATCCCCTTCAAAAGGGTCTTCATCAAATAATTCTCCATCTAATCCCATTCCTTTACCAAAAAGGTCATCTGGCCGACCACCATTTCTGTAAGTTTCGTTATCCATATCGTCTGTTTCCTCCTCATTAGAACCTTCAAAATCTTTATTAGAGAAAGCGTATCCAAAGTTTACACTACCACTGGTCAACCTAAAAAGGCTACCTCCATTTTCGATATTCAGTTTATCTATTCTTCTGTTATTATTATCCAGTGCATAAGGATCCAAACTTCCACCAAAATTGATATCGAGTTTATTTGCAACTATTGGAATAGAACCTCTAACAGAAATAGGAGATAATTTTAAAGAATCTCCTGCCAGGTTATAACTGGTACTAAGGCTAAAGTTATTTAATAGGATAATTTTTTTAGGCTCTGTGGCGGTACTGTCCTTATCTCTTACTTTCGCTTCAAATGTGTTACTCAGGCTAAAACCAAGAGAACTGGAAAATGTCCTTCCAGGTGCACCATAAAGTGTTCCGTCAAACCTTGAATAATCCACCAGCTCAATTTGATTCTCCCCAGTAGGGTCATCACGCTCATACTGATCATAAAACTCATCAAAAGCAGGGTTGATGTTATAACTTACAGAAGGTCGCATAACGTGCCTTATGGCTTGTATTTTTTTATCTTTCCCAAAATTCTTTAAACCATAAACCGTAGTACCAATGCTGGCATTAAAGTTATAAGTTCGGTAAGCATCAAAGCCATTGATTGTATCGATTACCTCTTCGTCTAAGGTTGGATCAAAGCTTCTTTCGAACGTCTTGGAAACCCATGTTTCTTCATAATTTGTTCCTGTACTAACACTTAAAAAATTAAAAAGTTTGAAGTTAGTAGTAATAGGGATGGAATGTTGCGCACCAAGTCTGGCCGCATCAAACATTTCGGGTTTAAAGAATAAAGAATCAACGGTGTTTATTTGATTTTCTCCTCGTAACGTATACTGAAAGTTAATATTTTCAATAATCCCATTTTTAGCGCCTCCTTTTGGAGCAAAAGGATAAATTCTGGACATGCTCAACTGCAGTGTTGGCAAACTAAGATTTATTTCACCGCTTTGGGTATTCTGAGAATGTCTGGCCGCAAGGCTTAAATTCACTTGCGGTTCCCCGGCAAAAGTCTTGCTGTAAGATACCGAAGAACTTAAAGTATTATTAAGGTAATTTCCCTGGTTGGCCTGATTAATTGATTCCTGATAATACTCACTACTACCCAGGTTTACCGAGGCAGAAAATCTTGATGTTGGGTTCGCTTTGGCATCCTGACTATGGGACCATTGAATATTATAGCTGGTTCGCTCGCTAAAGCCGGGGAAACCACGCTGACTGTTAAACAATTTTTCATATCTCACCCGGGCGTTTCCGCGGTATTTATACCGATTTGCGTAGTTAGATGAAAACTCCAGAGTATAAGCTCCATTTGTATAATAACTCCCCAACGTCAATAAATCAACATAATCACTTATGGCAAAATAGTATCCTCCATTTTGCAGGTTATATCCAAACTGGCTATCTCCGAAAGAAGGAATTATAAAACCTGAAGTTTCCTCATCTGTCAAGGGGAAATATCCAAAAGGTAGGCCTAATGGAGTTGGTACATCAGCGATATACATGTTTACGAGCCCCGTAACGATTTTTTTCTCAGGGACAAATTTGATCTTTCTGGCATAAAAGAAATAGTCAGGGTCATCTACATCTTCAGAAGTTGTAAAACGGACATTTTTCATAAAATAAACCGAATCGTTCTCTCGCTTGGTTACCATTCCCTTTACATTGAATTCAGATTCCTGAGTCCTGGAGTTATAAACTAAAGCCCGCTGAGTATCAAAATTAAACCTGATAGAGTCTGGTTCTACTTTTCTTTGGGCCTGGGTGAAAATTGGAGACTGCGAATAAGTATCTGTAGAATCTGGAATTCCGTAAGCAAAAACTTCATTTTTCGCATTATCAATAATAATGAGTCCAGCTTCAATAGTCATGTCCCCATAAACTATTCTTGCCTCGTTATAAAGATACATCTTGTTTTCCCTGGGGCTAAGTCTCATATAATCCTTAGCGGTATAATCTACAATATCGGTTAAAAATTGTGGTTTCCTTACGGTATCGGTTTTAACAGAATCCTGTTGTTGTAACTGTTGCGCTATTTCCTGAGCATTCATTGCAGGGGCTATTGAGTCCTTTTCCGCTTTCACAGGAATAGACGAGGTTTCTCCTTCCTGGGGGTATAATACAAGGGAAAAGAACAGCATGAAAACTAAGCAAAAAAGACTATTCGGGATATTTGTTTGCAATGCTTTAAGTGCTATTTTTGTACAGATTGGCTTGCTTTTTGCAAATTCAAAATTACATATATTTTTTAAGCTGAGTTTTGAGAGTGCAGCAAAAATATTAATTAAAATATTCATCCCACATTAGCGTTAGCTTTTTATGAGAACGAACTTACTTAAACTTTTCGTATTCACAATTATCTTATTAAGTCTTTCTAATACTCTTTTTGCTTCAGAAGTTCCACCTAGTAAAGATAAATTCGTGGTGGTTTTAGATGCCGGTCATGGAGGTAAAGACCCCGGTAACATGGGGAATGGCTTTAAAGAAAAGGATATTGCCCTAAGTATTATTTTAAAGATAGGTAAAGCCCTGGAAAAATATGAAGGAATTAAAGTTGTTTATACAAGAAAGACCGATGTTTTTGTAGAATTATTTGAAAGAGGTAGAATTGCTAACGAAGCAAATGCAGACCTTTTTGTGTCTGTACATTGTAATTCTCATAGTTCCCAGGCTTCAGGGACTGAAACTTTTGTATTGGGACTTAATAGGAATGAAACAAATTTTGAAGTCGCTAAAAAAGAGAATTCAGTAATTTACCTTGAAGATAATTATGAAGTTACCTATGAAGGATATGATCCAAATTCTCCTGAATCATTTATTGGTTTAACTATAATGCAGGAAGAATATCTGGATCAAAGTATTCTACTTGCAGATAAAGTACAGAAGGAATTCACTAATGATTTAAAAAGAAAAAATAGGGGAGTGAAGCAAATGGGATTAATTGTATTACATCAAACCTACATGCCCAGCGTGCTAGTTGAAACCGGTTTTTTAACGAATAATCAGGAAGGACCTTATTTAAATAGCAAGAAGGGCCAGGAAGATATGGCAAGGGCCATCACTGCCGCGATCATAGAATATAGCCATACCATAAATTTGAACCTGCTGGAAACAATTGCCAAGAGCCATCCGGTAGAAGATAAGAAAGTCCTGGATACTTCTGTTTCTCAGGATATTTATGAAGATGTGGTCTTTAGGGTCCAAATTGCTGCGGGCTCTAAAAAAATAGATCCTAAACCCTATAACTTCAAAGGCTTAAGCAATATTGACAGAGAGAAAGAGGGGAGATTATACAAATATTACTACGGAGAAACTTCTGATTATTTAAAAATCCAACAACTTCATCAGGAAGTTATAAAGAAGGGATATTCAACCAGTTATATTGTTGCTTTTAAGGATAAGCAAAAGATAACGGTTAATGACGCGTTAAAATCTAAGCTTAAATAGAACAGCTTTTCTATTTTTATTTCTAAATTTGTGCGTATTCATTAAATAAATTGCTTTTGAAATATTCCAGAGAGGTCAAAACTGCCTTATTAGCTATTATTGCTATAGTTATATTAATTTTTGGTTATAGTTTTTTAAAGGGTGAAAATCTACTGGATAACAGTCGAACTTTCTATGCTGTATATGATGATGTAGAGGGTTTGTCACCATCTTCTGAAGTCACTATAAACGGACTCAAAGTTGGTCAGATTACCGGTATAGATTTCCTGAATAAAGGCGGTGACTTGTTAGTAACCTTCACCGTGAAAAATGATTTTCAGTTTTCGAAGAATAGTGAGGCTAAAATTTATGGTGGTAGTATAATTGGAGGTAAATCTCTGGCTATCGTTCCTAAATATGATGCAGCAGCAGGCATGGCTCAAACGGGCGACACCCTGGCTGGAGAAAAAGAAGAAGGGATTATGGAATTGGTGAACGACAGGTTAACTCCGCTACAGAACAAGCTGGAGGGAACTATTGTTAGTGCCGATTCTATGCTTACTGCAATTACTGAAATCCTGGACGATTCTACTAGAAACAACATTAGAGGGACATTCAGGAACCTTGATGCGACTGTATCTTCTTTTAAAGTTACTGCAGATGAATTGCAGGGTATTGTAAAAGGTAATTCAGCTAAACTGGATAGAACTTTTACCAATCTTGATGAGATGTCTACGAACTTTAATAAGTTTTCAGATACGCTTACCAATATGAATATTAACAAAATAACCAAAGATCTGGAAAAGGTAATTGCAGATTTTGAGGGTATTTCAAACAAATTAAGTAGTAAAGAAGGTACTGCCGGGAAGTTGATAAATGATGATGCGGTGTATAATAACCTTGACAGGGCCACTAAACAGCTGGAAGAATTGCTTCAGGATATAAAATTAAATCCTAAACGATATGTTCATTTCTCAGTTTTCGGAAAGAACCCTGGTTCTTACGACGAGCCACAAGATTCTCTAAAATAACCAAGCATGCAAATAGTTGCGCAGATCCTTTTTGTAATTGCCCTCGTGGCAGGAATTGGCTTTTTTGCCAGAAATATTAGACGTGTTATTAGAAACGTAAAACTTGGAAAACAAGTAGATCGTTCAGATAAAGCCGGGGAGAGATTTGCCAAAATGGCGAAAGTCGCTATAGGTCAAAGTAAAATGGTTAAAAGGCCAATCGCTGGTTTTCTTCATATTATTGTATATGTTGGTTTTATAATTATCAATATTGAAGTTCTTGAAATTATAATTGATGGGATTTTTGGTACACACCGAATCTTTTCTTTTATGGGCGGTTTCTATGACGTGCTGATTGCAAGTTTTGAAATCCTTGCATTACTGGTATTTGTAGGCGTGGTGTTGTTCTGGATTCGCCGTAATACGATCAATATTTATAGGTTTTTAGGTAGGGAATTAAAAGGCTGGCCAAAAAATGATGCCAATTATATTCTTTATTTTGAAATGGTATTGATGGTACTGTTTCTGGTAATGAATGCAGCAGATTATCAATTGCAATTAAATGGCGCCAATCATTATGCTTCTGAAGCTGGGATCATGGGGAGCTTTCCTGTAAGTCAGTATTTACTTCCTTTATTGGATGGATTTAGCAATGCTACACTTATAATTATTGAAAGAGTCGCCTGGTGGCTACATATTCTGGGAATTTTGTTTTTCCTGAACTATCTGTACTATTCAAAACACCTGCATATACTTTTAGCTTTCCCGAATGTTTACCTGTCTAAATTAACGTTACAAGGGAAAATGGATAACCTTGAATCTGTTAAGAAGGAGGTGGAATTAATGATGGATCCAAATGCCGATCCTTTTGCTGCGCCTGCGGAAGGGGAAGATGATGGAGAACCGGATAAATTTGGTGCTTCAGATATCTTTGATCTTAACCAGGTTCAATTATTGAACGCTTATACGTGTACTGAATGTGGGCGTTGCACATCAGAATGTCCTGCAAACCAGACGGGTAAAAAATTATCTCCCAGAAAGATCATGATGGATACTCGGGACAGGGTAGAAGAAGTTGGTGAGATTATTAATAAGAATGGGAAGTTTGAAGATGATGGTAAGAAATTACTTGACGATTATATATTAAGAGAAGAATTATGGGCCTGTACTACCTGCAACGCATGTGTAGAAGCTTGTCCTATAGGAATAGATCCTCTCTCAATTATTCTGGATATGAGAAGATATCTGGTAATGGAAGAAAGTGCCGCACCAAACGAATTGGCCATTGCGATGACCAATATCGAAAATAACGGCGCACCCTGGCCTTACAATCAGATGGATCGTTTGAAGTGGGCTGAAGAAAAATAATTATTGAATACTAAGACAAAGAATAACGATATGGCAGAAGCACTTAAGGTTCCTACAATGGCAGAATATATGGCAGAAGGTAAAAAACCCGAAGTATTGTTCTGGGTTGGTTGTGCCGGAAGTTTTGATGACCGTGCAAAAAAGATAAGCAAGGCTTTTGTAAAACTTTTGCATAAGTCTGGAGTAGATTTTGCTGTACTGGGAACTGAAGAAAGCTGTACAGGAGATCCTGCGAAAAGAGCTGGAAATGAATTTCTTTTCCAAATGCAGGCAGCCACCAATATAGAAGTGTTGAATGGTTACGAGATTAAGAAGGTAGTTACAGCGTGCCCACATTGTTTTAACACGATTAAAAACGAATATCCTGCCCTTGGAGGAAATTATGAGGTAATGCATCATACACAATTCCTGAAAGCGTTGCTAAACGAAGGTAGGCTTAAGGTTGAAGGCGGTAAATTCAAAGGAAAGAAAATCA
>CAXGBX010000095.1:0-7786 GCA_964008195.1 uncultured Flavobacteriaceae bacterium | reverse complement strand
TATCAGCCACGAGACCATAAGCACCGAAGAAGCAAAACAGGTAATTTTCAATATTTCAGAAGGTAAATATAATGACACACAAATCGCTGCTTTTCTTACGGTGTATATGATGCGAAGCATTACCATTGAAGAGCTGGAAGGTTTTAGGGATGCTTTGCTGGAATTGTGTATCAAAATAGATTTATCTGGTTATGATGCCGTAGATCTTTGTGGAACCGGAGGTGATGGAAAAGACACATTTAATATTTCTACCACCTCATCTTTCGTGACTGCGGGCTCCGGGGTTAAAGTTGCCAAACATGGAAATTATGGCGTTTCTTCGGTTAGCGGAAGCTCGAATGTAATGGAGTATCTCGGAATTAAATTTAGTAATGACACCGGATTTCTAGAGAAATGTATAGCTGAAGCCAATATTTGCATTTTACACGCACCTCTGTTCCATCCAGCTATGAAGAATGTTGGACCGGTTAGAAAAAGCCTCGCGGTAAAAACATTTTTTAATATGCTGGGGCCTATGGTGAACCCGGCTTTTCCAAAAAATCAGCTGGTAGGGGTTTTCAGCCTGGAATTAGCGAGAATGTATGCTTATTTGTACCAGAATACCGATAAAAATTATACTATTTTGCATGCATTGGATGGCTATGATGAAATCTCACTTACCTGTGAAACGAAAAGCATAAGTAATTATGCCGAAAGAATCATAAAACCCTCAGATTTCGGGATTGAACAATTAAATGAATCCCAAATCGCCGGTGGTGGCACTATTGAAAGTTCTGCGGAAATCCTGACCAATATTTTAAAAGGTAAAGGTAGCGATGCGCAAAATAATGTAGTTTGCGCGAATGCCGGAATGGCGATTGCCACATCCAGAAATTTGAGTCCGCAAGATGGTTTCGCTGCAGCGAAAGAATCCCTGGAATCTGGGAAAGCCTTTGCAAGTTTTAAAAAATTACAAGAATTAAGTCAAAAGTAAATGAATATCCTCGATAAAATCATTGCAGATAAATTCAAAGAAGTTGAATTGAAGAAATCGCTAATTCCTATTCAGCAATTAGAAAAATCGGTTCTATTTGATCGTACATGTGTTTCTCTAGCTAAAAGTTTAACATCAGGATCGGGTATCATTGCTGAACATAAAAGGAGATCTCCCTCAAAATCTGTAATCAATCAAAGTCTGAACGTTCAGGATGTAGCGAAAGGCTATGAAGACGCAGAAGTTTCGGGAATTTCAGTACTTACCGACGGAAAATATTTTGGTGGTTCACTGGAAGATTTGCTTTATGCGCGGGCATCTGTAAAAACACCGCTGCTTCGCAAGGAATTTATGATAGATGAATATCAGGTTTCCGAAGCAAAAGCTTATGGGGCAGATGCTATACTATTGATCGCGGCGGTTTTATCTGAAAAACAATTAATCTATCTTGCAGATTCAGCAAAAAATCTTGGGATGGACGTTTTGCTGGAAATTCATAATGAAGAAGAACTGCGAAAATCATTAAAAGTAAATGCTGATATGATTGGTGTGAACAATCGTAATCTAAAGACTTTTGAAGTAAGTATTGATAATTCAAAAAAGCTGGCAGAACTTATACCGGATGAATTCGTGAAAGTTTCCGAAAGTGGAATTAGCACTACTACCGCTATTGCAGAGCTTAAGCATTACGGCTACAAAGGATTCCTTATCGGCGAGAATTTCATGAAAACAGATCATCCTGGGGTTGCAGCGAAAAAATTTATTACAGAATTAAAATCTATGGTATAAATGGATCTAGAAAACATGAAAGAAAAATCCATGGTTACTTCAGCTTCAGGGCAAAGTCTGGGCTTAAGCCTGAAAGTTTGTGGGATGCAAAAAGCCGGAAATATGATTCAGGTATCAGAATTACAGCCGGATTATATGGGATTGATATTTTATAAAAAATCACCCCGTTACTTTGATGGAGAACTCCCGCAAATTGCTCCGGAAATTAAAATTACCGGTGTATTTGTAAATGCAAGCTTGAATGAAATAACTGAAAAAGTTTCCAAGTATCATTTGAATGCCATTCAAGTTCATGGAGATGAATCTGCCGGATTTGCCAAAGAATTAAAATCTGAACTGCAAAAAACCGGGAATACCCCGGAAATAATTAAAGTGTTCTCTGTTGGTGATAATTTTGATTTTCAGGAAATAAAAGCCTTTGAAGGGATTGTAGATTATTTCCTATTCGATACCAAAGGAGCTTTAAGAGGTGGAAACGGTACTGAGTTCAACTGGAAAATCCTGGAAAATTATCCTTCAAACACTCCGTTCTTTTTAAGTGGTGGCATTGGCCCCGAACATGGGAAAGCGATTGCTGAATTGAAAAGTCATTTTTACAGGAAAGGTAAACCGGGACTTTTGTATGCGATAGACGTAAACAGTAAATTCGAATTAAAACCCGGATTAAAAAAATTAAAGGAATTGAAAGATTTCAAAACTCAGATAAATTCATAGAATGAGCTATCAGGTTGATGAAAAAGGATATTATGGAGAATTTGGCGGCGCCTATATTCCCGAAATGTTATATCCGAATGTGGAAGAATTGCGTTCGCGCTATTTGGATATCATGAAAGAAGAGTCTTTTCAGAAGGAATTTAAAGAACTTCTGAAAGAATATGTAGGCAGGCCTACTCCACTCTATTTCGCTAAAAGATTCAGTGAAAAATACGGCACCAAAGTCTATTTAAAAAGAGAAGATCTTTGCCATACGGGAGCTCACAAGGTAAACAACACTATTGGGCAGATATTAATGGCCAAAAAACTGGGTAAAAACCGAATCATTGCAGAAACCGGAGCAGGTCAACACGGTGTGGCAACCGCTACAGTTTGTGCGTTGATGGGTATGGAGTGCATCGTATATATGGGTGAGATTGATATTGATCGCCAGGCACCTAATGTTGCCCGAATGAAAATGCTGGGAGCTAAAGTGGTTCCGGCTAAATCTGGAAGCCGTACGTTGAAAGATGCTACCAATGAAGCTATTCGCGATTGGATCAACAATCCCGTAAACACCCATTATATTATTGGTTCTGTAGTAGGACCACATCCCTATCCCGATATGGTGGCGAGATTTCAGGCGGTAATTTCTGAAGAGATCAAAGTTCAGCTTAAAGAAAAGGAAGGTAAAGAAGATCCAGATTATGTTGTCGCCTGTGTAGGCGGCGGAAGCAATGCTGCAGGAGCCTATTATCATTATTTAGATAATCCTGAAGTTGGGATTATCGCTGTGGAAGCTGCCGGAAAAGGTATTGATTCCGGAGAAAGTGCGGCTACCTCAGCGCTTGGTAAAGCGGGAATTATCCACGGAAGCAAAACTTTATTAATGCAAACCGGCGACGGACAAATTAGCGAACCCTACTCTATTTCTGCCGGACTGGATTATCCGGGGGTTGGACCGATGCATGCCAATCTATTTGCAAGTGGAAGAGGTGAATTTATAAGTGTTACCGATGAAGCCGCCATGAAAGCAGGTTTAGAATTGGCGAAACTCGAAGGTATTATTCCGGCGATCGAAACTTCTCACGCGCTGGCAATTTTTGAAACCAGGAAATTTGAAAAGGATGATATTGTGGTGGTGAACCTATCAGGCCGTGGAGATAAAGATTTGAATACGTATATCGAATATTTTAATTTATAGCTTATAAGGTCATTGCGAGGGCAAAGCCCGAAGCAACCACATTATTCGAAGATGAGATTGCTTCTCCCGATAGATATCGGGATCGCAATGACAGAAAAAATAGAAAATGAACAGAATTAATCAAAAACTGCAGGAAGACCATAAACTGCTTTCCATATATTTTACCGCAGGTTATCCCGATACCGAGGATACCGAAAAAATTATCATAGATCTGGAAAAAAGCGGAGTAGATTTTATTGAAATCGGACTGCCTTTTAGCGATCCTCTCGCTGATGGACCTACCATTCAGGAAAGTTCTACCAAAGCACTGAAAAACGGAATGACGACTTCCAAATTGTTTGAGCAACTTAAAAATATTAGAGAGAAAGTGGAAATTCCACTGATCATAATGGGCTATTTCAACCCTATCCTCCAATATGGGGTGGAGGAATTTTGTAAAAAATGCCAGGAAACCGGTATCGATGGTCTTATTATTCCAGATCTTCCGGTTGGTGTTTATCATGAAAAATATCAGGAATTATTTGAAGAATATGGGTTAAGAAATATCTTTTTAATCACTCCACAAACTTCAGATGAACGTATAAAATTCATTGATTCTGTTTCCAACGGATTTATTTATATGGTGAGTAGCGCCAGTGTAACCGGTTCTACCAGTGGCTTTGGAGAAGATACCAAAGCATATTTTAAAAGAGTAAACAACCTAAAACTTAAAAATCCTCAAATCGTCGGCTTCGGAATAAAAGATAACGAAACTTTTAATCAGGCTACTGAATATGCAAAAGGGGCCATTATTGGCAGCGCGTTTATAAAATACGTTAATGAAAATGGGATCTCAGATGTCGCTTCTTTCGTACAAAATATTAAAGCTTTAAGCTAATTCTAACAATCCCTTAGCAGCTTTTAAGACTACTTCTTCTTATCTTGGAGTAAATCTTAAAAATAACAGTTATGGGAGGACCTATTGAAGATAAGCACAGAAAAAGAAAAGATAAGGATAGCAATCCTTTAAATGAGATCGGAAATCGCGATAGACAAACCAACAAGGTTGATACTGACGAGAAAACGATCAAAGATCAACAGAACAAAAAATAGTTCATGGGTAAAGGCGATAAAAAAACAAAAAGAGGAAAAATTGCAATTGGTACTAGTGGAAAATTAAGACCTAAACGTAAAAAGTTTAAGATCAAACCCACCACACTAGCTAACCAGGACAAAAAAGAATTGCAGTGAATTAGAAAAATTCTTTATACTGAACAACCCTGAAATCAAGAGTATTAAATTCAGGGTTTTTCTTTTTCATGTCTTTATATAACTGTTGACTTCCTACCGCTATATTCGCTGCTCCTGAAGGCGCTATGAGTGAGACTGTTTTAATTAATCTTCCATCTAGGATAAATTGATGGATTTTAGGTGATTTGTTAGAAATCACTTTCATTTTGATGTCAGGATGGTTTTCCTTCAAATATCTTCGGAAGAAATACTCAGGGCCATTTTTAGAATTCCCGCCAGTAAATAGCAAAGTGTCAATCTTAGGATTTTCCCTGAGAATAGCTATCATATCCCGTAATTCCACTTTCTGCATTCCAAGATCTGAAGCATCTATCTTCTCCCGCCTGCTACTCTCTACCACATCACAAATTCCAATTCCCCTCCTTTTTAGAAAGTCCTTTCTTTGCTGAACCGCTTCCTGCGTATTTTCAAATTTCAGATTTAAGTCAAAAATCCTATTCAGAATAATCCATAATTGCCCATCCCGACTACCGTAACAGAAATCAACATCATCCTCTTTAAACTCCCTCTTGGTAAACCGAGGTGGTGGCAGCGTGCCCACAACAAGTTTGGTCGCTGTTTCAGGAATAAATGGCGGATAAGGATGTTTATGATGGAATAACTCCATTTATTTCATTTTTATAACCAGGTCCCCGGAAAACAACATGGTCCCGGTATTATGAAGAATCTCAACCACTTCACCATCTTCATTCGCGGTAATGGTTGTTTCCATTTTCATGGCTTCAATAATAAACAAAGGCTCATTCTTTTTAACCTTTTGGCCTTTCTCTACCATTATAGTAGATAGGGAACCTTGCAATGGTGCTCCAATTTGTTTGGCATCATCCTTTTCTGCTTTTATATGGGCTACTTTTTCAACTTTTACTGTTTTATCCTGAATTACGACCGTTCTACCCTGTCCATTCACTTTAAAAAAGACATCCACTTGTCCATCTTCATTTGCCTGACCCACAGATAATAATTCTATGATCAAAGTTTTTCCCTTATCCATCTCTACAAGGATTTCCTCTCCTTGTTTCATTCCGTAGAAAAAATTCTGGGTGGGAATATTGATTAAATTACCAAATTCCTTGTGATGATTAACTGAATCTGTAAAAACCTTTGGATATAATTTATAGGAGAGAAAATCGGTAATTTCAAGTTTTCTACCCAAATCGTCTTCAAAAATATTTTTGAATTCTTCAAACTCTTTTTCAAAATCTATAGGCTCCAAATGAGCATTTGGCCTGTTCGTGTAGGGCTCTTCTCCTCTAAGTACAATTTTCTGAATCTTCTCTGGAAAACCTCCAACCGGTTGACCTAGATCTCCTCTAAAAAAGCTTTTTACAGATTGTGGAAAGGAAACTTCTTCCCCTTTTTCCATCACATCTTCTATACTCAGATTATTGCTTACCAGATACTGCGCCATATCCCCTACCACTTTGGAACTAGGTGTTACTTTCACGATATCGCCAAATAGGTTATTCACCTTGGCATACATTTCAGTAATCTCATGAAATCTGGAAGCCAGGCCAAGCGATTCTGCCTGTGGCTTCAAGTTTGAATATTGCCCGCCAGGGATTTCATGTTTATAAACATCTGCAGTTCCTGCCTTTAATCCACTTTCAAACGGATAATAATATTTTCGAACTGCTTCCCAGTAATGGGAATATTCATTCAGCTTCTCCATATTAAAGTCGGCCTCCCGATCTTTGAACTTCATCATTTCTACCACTGAATTGAAATTAGGCTGAGAAGTAAGACCTGAAAGACCACCTAAAGCAACATCTACCACATCTACGCCAGCTTCAATCGCTTTGAGATATGTTGCTGACTGTATGGAAGAAGTATCGTGAGTATGTAAATGAATAGGTATATTGATCTCAGATTTTAAAGCACCAACCAGTTCCTGGGCAGCATAGGGCTTTAAAAGACCAGCCATATCCTTGATTCCCAAAATATGAGCACCGGCATTTTCTATGTCTTTAGCAAGCTGGACATAATAATTCAAGTCGTATTTTTTATTGGAAGTATCTAAAATATCACCGGTATAGCAAATAGAACCTTCTGCAAGGCCTCCTGTTTTTCGTACATATTCTATACACGGCGCAATAGATTTCATCCAGTTTAGAGAATCGAAAATTCGGAAAACGTCCACCCCATTCTCCCAGGCTTCCGCAACGAATTTTTCAATAAGATTATCTGGATAAGCGGTATATCCAACCCCATTACTACCACGTATCAGCATTTGCAGTAACACGTTGGGCATTGCTTTTCGTAATAAACGAAGACGCTCCCATGGATTTTCGTGCAAAAATCGCATACAAACATCAAACGTAGCACCTCCCCAAACTTCCATACTAAACACTTCAGGATGATTTTTGGCAAAGCCTTCAGCTACTTTCAGCATATCAAAACTACGCATTCGGGTGGCCAGCAAACTCTGGTGGGCATCCCTCATCGTGGTATCTGTGAAATGAATTTTCTTTTCGTTTTTTAACCATTTAGAAAACTCATCAGGACCCAGCTTTGTTAATAAATCCTTAGTTCCTTCCGGGTGGCGAGCGTTAGGATCAAATTTTGGTACTTCCGGTTTGATAAATGTCTTGGTAGGATCCAGTTCTTTTACGTCTGGATTTCCATTCACGGTGACGTCGCCTAAAAACTTCACTATTTTGGTAGCACGGTTTCTACTTTCCTGAAATTTGAAAAGATCAGGATGATTTTTTATAAAATTAACGGTGACTTTTCCATCCCTGAACGTTGGATGCTTTAGAATATTCATCAGGAAAGGAATATTGGTTTTCACTCCTCTAATTCTGAATTCGGCTAAAGCCCTGTTCATTTTCCGGCAGGCA
>CAXGBX010000094.1:0-7787 GCA_964008195.1 uncultured Flavobacteriaceae bacterium | reverse complement strand
ATCCTCGCAGATGGTGAAGCTTCGGCGGCATTATACTTCAATCTTGGGAATGCGCATTATAAATTGAACCAGGTGGCACCGAGTATTTATTACTATGAGAAGGCACTTCAGCTAAATCCAACAGATAAGGATATTCAGAACAATATTGCGTTTGCACGTAATATGGCTATAGATGATATCGAGAAAATCGAAGAAACCGGCTTTTCTGTATGGTTCAATAATGTGATTTCATCGTTTTCTTATAGCACTTGGGCTATTCTGGGGATTGTTTTTTCTATTTCGTTCGTATTAATGTTTTTGCTTTATTATTTTTCTGTAAGAAGCCTGTTCAAAAGACTTTATTTTACCGGTGCGATTGTCTTCGCCATTTTCTGTTTGCTCGCTGTTGTCTTCGCTTTTCAGCAACAATCTTATATCCAGGATAATCAATTTGCGATTATATTTAGTGAGGAAGTTGA
This sequence comes from uncultured Flavobacteriaceae bacterium, assembly GCA_964008195.1. Taxonomy (GTDB): domain Bacteria; phylum Bacteroidota; class Bacteroidia; order Flavobacteriales; family Flavobacteriaceae; genus Christiangramia. The sequence goes on along the minus strand of CAXGBX010000094.1, from coordinate 7,329 downwards.
AGTGCGTGATGAACCTAATCTTAGGGGGGAAGCAAGTTTCGAGCTACATGAAGGTACCAAAGCGAGGATATTGGAAGACTATCAGGAATGGTCGCGTATAGAGCTTTCCAATGGCGCTCAGGGCTGGATAATTTCAGAAAATATCAGGAAATTGTAGGTTCTTTTGATAATTACTAATCTTTTCATTAGGATTAGTTTATTACTTTCTAATAAATTTCTTTTACTTTTGCAATTATGAAATTTTTCGCATTCGTATTAGGATTCATTTTTATTACGTTTCTATTAACTCCAACGGTAATCTCGTTGATAGATAGAAATGTTGACATTTCCATTGCATATAATGTGAATGAGGAAGAGAGTTCCTCGAAAAATCAAATCAGCCTAGAATATAGACTTGAAGAAATAGTATCTAACTATGAGAGCATCCATTTCTTACAGATAAGAAAAATAAATGGCCATTATTATAAAGAAAATGGCTATAAGGTATTTCTTTCTATTTCTCTGCCACCTCCTAAATTGGCATAATACTACATTATAACTATTAGTAGCCACTCGGTTACTCAAGGAAGCCTTACGGTTTCCCAATACACTTATTTATTCAAAAAAAGTATACAGGTTTTAAGTCTGTACAAATACATTTATTATGTTTAAACATCTTAATAAAGATTTTCCGGCAAGTATTGTCGTATTTTTCGTTGCGATCCCTTTATGTTTGGGAATTGCACTAGCTAGTGGAGCCCCATTATTTTCAGGTTTAATAGCCGGTATTGTTGGAGGTATAGTAGTGGGTGCCATTAGTGGTGCCAGTTTAGGAGTTAGTGGTCCTGCTGCAGGTTTGGCGGCCATTGTTCTAGTTGCGATTTCCAGCCTTGGTGGTTATGAAAACTTTCTTTTAGCTGTGGTAATTGCAGGAGCCATGCAAATTGTTTTTGGTTTACTGAAAGCCGGAATTATTGGTTATTATTTCCCGAATAGCGTGATTAAAGGAATGCTTACCGGTATTGGAATTATCATAGTACTGAAGCAAATACCTCATTTTTTTGGATATGATGAAGATCCTCAGGGAGATTGGGCATTCTTTCAAGTAGACGGAGAAAACACTTTTTCAGAAATAATCAATTCTGTAAATAATATAAGTCCGGGAGCAACGCTAATCGCATTGGTAGGTATGACTATTCTTATTCTCTGGGAAGCTGTACTTTCCAAGAAAGGGAAATTTTTCAAATTGGTACAGGGACCCCTGGTAGCGGTTGCAGCTGGAATAATATATTATCTGGTTACACAAAACTCCGAAACCTGGGGAATTTCTACAGATCATCTCGTAAATGTACCCGTACCTGATAGTTTTGACTCTTTTATAGGGCAGTTCACCACACCATCATTCAAGATGATTGGGAATCCACAAATTTGGATTACAGCTTTTACCATTGCACTGGTTGCTAGTTTGGAAACACTTTTATCTGTGGAAGCTATTGATAAGCTGGATCCGCATAAAAGAACTACTCCTACAAATAGGGAGTTGTTTGCACAAGGAACAGGAAACATGGTATCTGGATTAATTGGGGGATTGCCAGTAACACAGGTTATTGTTAGAAGTTCGGCCAATGTACAATCTGGAGGTCAAACAAAAATGTCTGCTATCATACACGGTTTTTTATTACTTATTTCTGTGGTGATTATTCCCAATATTTTAAATTATATACCACTCTCAGTATTAGCAGCAATCCTGTTTCTGGTAGGTTATAAACTCGCAAAGCCGGCATTATTCATAAAAATGTTTAAGGCGGGGTGGAAGCAATTTGTTCCTTTTATGGTAACTATTCTGGGAATTGTATTTGGAGACCTTTTAATAGGTATTGGTCTAGGACTGGTAGTGGGAATCTTCGTAGTCTTAGTTAAGAGTTACCAGAATTCGCATTTTCTTCATATTGAAAAAGGTGAAAACGGAGGAAATGTTGTAAAAATGGAGTTGGCAGAAGAGGTAACTTTTATTAACAAAGGTGCCATTTTAAAGGAGTTGAACAAACTCGAAGAAAACTCTTTTCTGGTGATGGATGTTAGAAAAACACGATATCTGGATGCTGATATTATTGAAATTCTCGACGATTTTAAGATTAAAGCTGAAGAGAAAAATATCGATATCAAGATCATTTCTGAAAGGGGAACAGTGGAAAATCCAGATAGTTACCAGCAATTTTTTGAATTAGATAAAAAACCAGCTTAAATTTAGGTTCATAAGCTTAATAAAGTTGAATTTTAAAATTAAAAAAGATAAAATTATGATTACTGAAATAATAAATAAAGACAAACAAACGAAATTAAGCCCAGATGCAGTTTTGAAAGATCTGATGGAAGGGAATAGTAGATTTACTGAGAATAAAATGCACCAGAGAGATTATGCATCTCAAATAGGAAAAACCAGTGGCGGACAATGGCCGCAGGCGGTAGTACTTGGATGTATAGATTCACGTGTGCCTGTAGAAACCATTTTTGACCAGGGAGTAGGAGACATTTTTACCGCAAGAGTGGCAGGTAATTTCGAAAACACCGATATTCTGGGAAGTATGGAGTACTCCTGTAAAGTTGCCGGAAGTAAACTGGTTCTTGTTCTTGGCCATGAAGCTTGTGGAGCGGTGAAGGCTGCTTGTGATGATGTGGAACTGGGAAATATCACCCATTTATTGAGCAATATCAAGCCTGCTGTGAAAACTACTAAAACTGATGGTGAGAGAAACTCTAAAAATGATTCTTTTGTGGCGGGAGTAGTAGAAAACAACGTAAAACTTACCATAGATAGAATCAGGGAAAAAAGTCCTATTCTTAAAGAAATGGAAGATAATGGTGAGATCAAGATAGTTGGAGGGGTTTACTCTATTTCAAACGGAAAAGTTACATTATTGTAATATAAAAAGTCGACCATTTTAGGCGATAAATAGGAAGATAAAAGATCTGGAGCAGTAAATGTTCCGGATCTTTTATTTTAATAAGTTTAGGTTTGATTATCATCGTGCAATAAATCCCTTTCCTGAACCTGTTTTATGATAGAAGGCAGAATAATAGGGGCGATACGTTGCACTGGATCATAAAGAATAGACCCTTCAAGGGTGCTATATTCAACGATTTCAATCCGCTCGTTGGTAGCCTTAAAAAACATGATAATTACGCTCGCTATAAAAGCAAATTTCATCATTCCGAAAATACCACCAAGTAGTTTATTAACTATTCCTAATGCAGCAAAAGCCGCTACTTTAGTAAGCATCTTACCCACCAAGGAAACAAGGAAGAGGATTAGAACAAAGGTGATTGCAAAACTTATTAAGTTAATATATTGAATTTGCCAATCGATATGTTCAGAAAGAAATTCACCAAGAAAATGGGAGAAATGAACGGCACCGTAGATTCCGGCTATGATTCCAATTAGCGAGGCCAACTCAGTTAATAATCCCCGAAAAAAACCTCTTACCAATCCGTATAAAAGTAACAGACTTAAAATTATATCTACAGTATTCATATCTCAAATATAATAATTATTAAATCTAGATGGTATCTTTGCGGCATGGCAAGAGATGAACAATTAAAGGACAGATGGAATAAGGTGCAGCTAAAACTATCTGAGCAATTTGCAGATGGAGAGCTAATGGAATTGGATGCTATTATATACCTAATTGGCGTTCAGGAATTAGGACAACCACATAGAAAATATAAGAAGGACCATAAGTTAGATTTAATGCATATAGCCATTTGCACATTGCTAGAGCCCTATGGTTATTATGAATTTGATTTTTACGATGAAGATGGCTGGCCACATTTTAAGGTCAAGGAAGAATTACCTACACTAAAAGCTGGGGAACAAACAGTTTTGATGAAAGAAGCAATTGTGCAATATTTTATGGAAAAAGAATATATTTCTTAAATGAATCCCGGGATATTTTTTCTGTCTTTTCCGCAGGACAGCGGCCCTATTTATCAGGAAACTTTATCAGGAAGGTTGCCGGTTGAGCCTTTCAATACTTTCAGCAATATTTTCTTCCTCCTAATCATTATCTATTTCTCCCTAAAGGTTTATAAGGACTATAAAAATCATAGATTTTTAGCCTGGAGTATTCCCGTACTTTTTCTGGGATTTCTAGGGGGAACAATTTATCACGCAACCAGAAGTCATGATGTGTGGATGTATATGGACTGGTTACCAATTGTTATATTATGCTTGGGAGTTTCCATATATTATTCCACAAAATTGCGCATTGGCCGGAATAAGAAAATCCTGCTAATCCTATTAGTTTTATTCCTGGTTCTTGGTGTTCAGTTGCTCCCTGTTTCCCAACATTTAAATACTTCTATTGGTTATATTGCCACGGCTATAGGCATAGTACTTCCCATAATTTTATACTTTTTCACCAATAAGATAGACCATTGGGGATATGTGCTTCTTGCATTTCTAAGTTTTGGTTTCGCAATTAGCTTCAGGATATTAGATAACTTTATGTACATCCTGCCTATGGGTACCCATTGGCTCTGGCATACATTTGGGGCATTATCTGTATTTTTCCTTATGAATTATATTTACAGGGAAAAACTAACCGCTGTAAAGCTTTCCGCAGGGAATTAGAAAACTGAATAAGCTTTTAAAAGGAGAAGGTTTAGGTTTAAATTTTATTAAATTTGCGCTTCCGAAACGAAATCACCTATGATCGATAAAATTAAAGGACATATCGCTGATGTTGAAAGCTTTACTGCAAAGACAAAAGACGAAATCGAAGCTTTTAGAATTAAATACCTTGGAAAAAAAGGAATTCTAAACGATTTTTTTGCTGAATTCAAGAATGTTCCTAATGAAGAGAAGAAACAGTTTGGACAGGTTATTAATGAGTTGAAAATTGGGGCTCAAGATAAAGTGAATGCCTTAAAAGAGGAATTGGAAAACAGCCAGGAGGAAAAAGGAGTTTACGGAGACCTTTCCAGGCCAGCAGAACCTGTAGAAATAGGATCAAGACATCCAATTTCTATCGTAAAAAATCAAATTACCGAGATATTTTCCAATATAGGTTTCAATGTTTCTGAAGGCCCCGAAATGGAAGACGACTGGCATAATTTTACGGCATTAAACCTTCCGGAATATCATCCTGCCAGGGATATGCAGGATACCTTCTTTATACAAACAGATCCTGATATTTTACTTAGAACACATACTTCATCGGTTCAGGTGCGGTATATGGAAGAAAACAAACCACCTATAAGGACGATCTCTCCAGGTAGGGTTTTCAGGAACGAAGCGATTTCAGCAAGATCACATTGTATCTTTCATCAGGTGGAAGGTTTATATATAGATAAGAATGTTTCGTTTGCAGATATGAAACAAACCATTCTTTATTTTACCGAGCAGTTATTTGGTAAATCAAAGATTAGGCTGAGGCCTTCTTATTTCCCATTTACCGAACCAAGTGCCGAAGTTGATGTTTATTGGGGGCTGGCAACGGAAACCGATTATAGAATCACCAAAGGAACCGGCTGGCTGGAAATTATGGGCTGCGGAATGGTAGATCCAAATGTTCTTAGAAATTGTAATATAGATCCGCAGGAATACTCAGGTTTTGCTTTTGGAATGGGGATAGAAAGAATCGCCATGCTATTATATCAAATAGAAGATATCAGGATGTTTTATGAAAACGATCTGCGATTCCTGGAACAATTTAAATCTGCGCTATAATGAATAGATACGTATTCCTCATTTTAGCGGTAGTAATTATAGGAATTATCATATATGTAACATTTGTGATAGCACTTATAAAAATCACCCTGGGTCTTATCTTATTGGCCGTAGCTGCCGTCTTACTGTGGGTTTTATGGCGGAAAATTAAAAAGAAGGCAGAAGATACATTTTGAAAAAAGATATTGAAATACCCGAAGTAAAAGATGTTCATATAGCGGCGGTCAAAGTCTTTAATGAAGAATTTGAAAGCTATGAATGGAACGTTTATTTAATAAATAATTCGAATGAACCAATTGAAATGGTTCTTATTGTCTCTAAAGGCTTCGACAAGAAGCGCGAAACTTCTTTAATGAGGCATAAAATTGAAGTTTTGCCTTCAAAGAATTTCGCGAAAATTGAATATTTGCAGGATGAGGTGCTTACACTTAATAACGAATTTAAAGTGACCTACTTCGTAGGAAATAAAATGATGGAAAAGACTTTTCTTTTTAAATCGAATAGTATTAAAGAAAGCGTGGCTAAAAAAGTTCCTGTCATCCCAGAGAGAGGAATTCTAGCAAAATGACAGAGAAGTTATTAAAAACAATACGCCCGATATTTTGAAGATATCGGGCGTATTGTTTTTATTTAGATATGTTATTACAACTTACCTGATGTATCGGTAAAATCACCTTTAATAGTTACATTATTACCTTTTCTTACTTCTCCGAAAACATGAATAGTTGAGTTTTCTCCTACGAACTCTAAAGTTGCACCGCTATTCAAATTTAGGTCACTATATACGGTAAGACTTCCATTGATTCTTAAAACAGCATTGGAATTTATATTTAGATCTTCTCTTTTTCCATTACGTCCAACAGCCATAGCGCCACTCATATTAAATTCTCCGTTGCTATTTACATTTACGCCATGCTTACTATTTATAGATCCGCAAAAAGTAAGTTTTCCATTAACATTAAGATGATTGACATTTGCTGAACCACTGTAATTCTTTTCTTCATTAGAATTTACATTAAAATTAGGGTTACCATCGTATCCTGGAAACTCTGCACACATAGCAAAATATTCTGAACTTCCTGCATCATTCTTGGGCTTACTTAATTTTAGAATTTTAAGTCCTAATCCTGAAGCTACGAAAACATAGTCTCCTTTCGCTTCTACATAATTTGAAGAACCTTCTATTTCAGCAATCCCTTCGGCCAGTAAATCAATATCTTCTGACAGTTTAGCAATACTTAATCCAGCACCTCCATTCGCCATAAAAACATAATCTTCACTGATAGACACTGCGTTGGTTACATTATCTTCATTTGTAACTGAACTATCATCTTGTAAAGAATGTATTGGTAAAGATTTCATTAGAGAATTAGAAGAAAGATTATAAATCCCTGCTCCAGATGGTCCTTCAGGTACGATTACCTTGTCCTTGAACCAGGCAATTTTTCTCTTAGATTCAGGAAGAAGAGTAGCGGTAGCGGTAGTACTTTCCGTTTCAAAACCGTTGTTGGTTCTTCTCATTAATAATAGACCCTCATCACCACTAAGAATGGCGAGCTTACCGTTTTTATAATCTGCAGATCTTAGGTCTGAAATACTTAGTTCACTCAAAGTTGTAATTT
>CAXGBX010000093.1:0-7792 GCA_964008195.1 uncultured Flavobacteriaceae bacterium | reverse complement strand
TATCAATTGACATTATATAAAATTAATTATATGTTAATCAGTTGATTATAATATAACTTACGGAAATTTGGTGGTAAATACGCTGGATTCAAAATCCAGTAACTTCGGTTGTGTGGGTTCGATTCCCACCTCGAGTACTTAAGAACCCCTGATGATTTTTAATTGTCAGGGTTTTTCATTTTATAAGATCAGATTTAAAATACTTGTGGCATTCTATATAACGCATTATTGATGGGGATCAAATAATTTAATAGCGTGGTATTAGAAGGTGAAATAACATTTTATCAAAAGAGCTAAAATGTAAACCCAATTCTAACTCCTCCCCATTTAGTTGGAGATCCCGTATCAAATTCTCTGGTAAGTACTGTACGGGAATATTCAAAATATAATGTTTTGGTCTTTAAAATAATACCGTAATTAAATTGGCCTGTAAACCTTGATATTTCATCAGATGGAATCGTGTATGGGCTATCATTATTGAAAACTCCACCTTGCTGTGTCGCATCATAACCAATAATATTTCCCAGAACCTGGGAATATCCATAAAGTTGAAATTTACTTTTCCTTTTATTAGCTGAAAATGCTGAATTTATAAGTCCAATGTTAGTATTGAGACCAAGTGAGGCGTTAGTAAACAAAGTACCTATTCGTGCCGTAGAATTAGATTGCAGCGATACATAGTCTCCTGCTCTAAAAAGCTGTTTTTCATAAGCTAGCTCGTAGTTTATAACCACATCGTTCTTAATCTGATTTCTCCAGCCCCTGGGAATTGTATTTCCAGTGATTTTATGAATACCTACCTGCATTTCTTCTCCGAAGGCACCGGGACCTATAAGCCCCAAACTTAACGAAGAGGCTATTCTGGACTTCGCTAATGTATCTATAGTAATAGCGAAACTCTTTAACATTATCGCGGCAGCAAATGGGCGATCTCCAAATTGGATTTCAGGACTTCCAATATCTGGAGCTGTAAAACCAATATGTTCTAAAGCCAGTCCGTGCTTTATTTCAGAATTTTCAGGGATTAAGAAAAGATAATTGGCAGGATTTTTTTCTAAAAATGGAGCAACCAGTTCAAAACTGTAACCCTGAGTATAGTTTTCATCAGTACCGGAGAAATAATCATTATCGTAATTGAATCTAAAGTAGGAATCACTTTTAATATCCCGAAAAGATGCCAGGTTATCGATTTTTTGAGCCGATAAGAGGAATGGAATCAGTAGAAATAAAAGAAAAGAAAAAAGATTATACTTCATACCCTAATTTACGCAAAGAGGGGAGAACTGGTTTTAACCTATTCAAGTTTAGAAGAGGCTAAGTGTGGTTGTAGATTATTCAATTCAGGCAAGCATTTGCTAAAATATGATCATTATACAATCGTTAAATAAAAGTAAAACTTTTATAATTAATAGTATTACTATTATATTTGACAAATTTTAATCTGAATGGAAGAGTTACTAAAAAACTTAAGAATCTCGGTTAGTGATAGCCTTTATCTTAAAGATCCTGAATCCAGCGAACTGGGAAGAAAGATTATAGAAAATGGGATTCTGCTAATTGATAAAATTGGTTTTGAAAAATTCACCTTCAAAAAACTGGGTATAGAAATTCAGTCTAACGAAAGCTCTATTTATCGCTATTTTGAAAACAAACATAAATTTCTGGTCTATATCACCAACTGGTTCTGGGGTTGGAAAGAATATCAGCTTGCTTTCTCAACTTTCGGAATGAGCGATCCTGAAGAAAAATTGCTGAAGGCTGTAGAAGTCATGGCTCATCCCGTAGAACAGGATATTCGTTTTCAACATATTGACGAAGTGGCACTTAATAATATTATCATCAACGAATCCTCAAAGTCATATCTCACCAAAAAAGTAGATGAGGAAAATAAATCCGGATGTTTTATGCTATACAAAAGGCTTGTGAAACGGTTTAGCGAAATGATTGAAAATCTGGATCCAGATTATAAATATCCATTCAGCCTGGCAACTACCATCATCGATGGTTCGCTGCATCAACATTTTATAAATCAGCATTTTTTGACTATTACCGATAGTGTGGATGAAAACAATCCCTCGTTGTATTTCAAAAATTTAGTCGCAAATCTTTTAAATATGTCCAATGGAAAATAAACTAACACCATTTCAGAGATTTATTGGATTACTAAAGCTGGAGCGCAAAGATTTCCTACAAATTTTCTACTATGCAATCTTTGCGGGTCTGGTAAGTCTATCAGTACCACTTGGGGTGCAGGCGATTGTTAACCTTATGCAGGGGGCGAGAATTTCTACCTCATGGTTTGTTCTGGTAATCATTGTTACGCTAGGTGTTGCCTTTGCAGGGATACTTCAGTTAATGCAAATTAGAATTCTGGAGAATGTACAGCAAAAGATTTTCACCAGATCTTCCTTTGAATTCATTTATCGATTTCCGAAGATTAAAATGGACCAACTACGTAATTTCTATCCACCGGAACTAGCAAATAGATTCTTCGATGTGCTTATTATTCAAAAAGGACTTTCGAAAGTAATTATAGATTTTCCCGCGGCATTGACGCAGGTGGTTTTTGGATTGATATTATTATCACTTTATCACCCGTTTTTTATTATTTACGGAATATTACTGGTTTTCTTAATCTATGTAGGTTTCAAAATTACCGCGAAAAGAGGTCTGGATGCCAGCCTTCTGGAATCTAAATATAAATACCGGATTGCGCACTGGATTCAGGAAGTAGCCAGGACTTTACTAAGTTTCAAGATTTCAGGGAAAACGAATCTGGCAATTTCTAAAAACGATCGTATGCTTAGTGATTACCTGGTTGCCCGGGAAGGACATTTTCAGGTACTTAAGATACAGTTCATTCAGCTTATCATATTTAAAGTTTTGGTTACCGCAGGATTGCTTGCTATTGGAGGTATGCTGGTTCTGAATCAACAGATGAATATTGGTCAGTTTGTAGCCGCGGAGATCATTATTTTATTGATCATCGGTTCGGTAGAGAAAATCATTCTTGGCCTGGAAGCTTTTTATGATATACTTACGTCCCTGGAAAAAATGGGCGAAGTAGTAGATAAGGAACTTGAAGCACAAAATGGTGAAGAACCATTTGAAATTGGGGAGCCGCTAACCATTGAGTTTGACGGAGTGAATTATAAGGGTTTCGATGACGAAAAGATTATAAAGAATATAAATTTCAAGCTCAATCCAGGGGATAAAATTTTATTACGAGGGGCGAATGGAGCCGGTAAATCTACACTTCTCAAACTTTTAGCAGGCCTTATCAGGCCTAGTGAAGGCGAAATATATGTGAACGATATTTCTTTAAAAAGTGTAAGGCTTAACCATTACCGGGGAATGCTGGGGCATTCTATCACAGAAGAAACTCCATTTGAAGGAACGATTTTAGAAAATATTACCCTGGGAGATCAGTCTATTCCGAAAGAGGATATTCAGTGGGCGTTGGAAAAAACAGGATTACAGGGTTTTGTAAAACAGCAACCTAAAGGACTGAATACTATGATCTATCCGGAAGGCATACAAATGCCCTTTTCAGTTTCTAAAAAGTTAATTCTAGCAAGGAGCATCGTAAGACGGCCGGCCATACTTATTTTAAACGATCCTTTGAACCAGTTAGACCCTGAGGAAGAAGACAGAATCCTTGATTTCCTTTTCAGTAAAGAAAACAAATGGTCTATCATCGTAGCCGGTAAAGAAGAAAAATGGCAGAAATTATGCAACAGGGAACTTTTCATGAAAAAAGGAAAAATAACTAATAAGATCTAGAAAATGCTGAATATTACACATAATACGCTACACCAGAAGGTAGATCTTTTGCAGTACGAATCTGGGAAAAAAGTCTTTAAAGAGCGTAGTCAGAAATATTTTAACAGGTTTTTGATCACTTTCGGAGTGATCCTCGTGATTGTATTGTTTTTACCTTGGACGCAAACCGTTGCGGGTAAGGGTTATGTTACTACCCTTACTCCAGAGCAGCGACCACAAACCATACAGTCCCCCATTCCAGGCCGAATTGAAAGATGGTATATTAATGAAGGTGATTTTGTGGAAAAAGGTGATACGATCCTACATATTTCAGAGGTCAAAAATGAATATTTCGATCCGCAATTAGTAGATCGAACGGGAGATCAGATTAGCGCGAAGGAAAGCTCTCAAAGATCTTACGAAAACAAGATTCAGTCTTTGAACAGTCAGGTAAGTGCGCTTCAGCAGGAAAAAGGCTTGAAAATTAATCAGGCTGAAAATAAGCTGCAACAAAGCAATCTCAAATTCAGAAGTGATAGTATAGACCTGGAAGCCGCAAAAACAAACCTTACAATCGCCGAAACGCAATTTGAACGGGCTAGAATGTTGAATGAAGAGGGTTTAAAGTCTATGACAGACCTGGAGAATTCCCGGTTAAAACTTCAGGAAGCCCAGGCAAAGAAGATTGCCCAGGAGAATAAAGTACTGGCCGCTAAGAACGATATAATCAATTCTGAAATAGAACTAAACCGTCTGGAAGCTGAATATCAGGAAAAGATTTCCAAGACCCTGAGTGATCGTTCTTCCGCAGAAAGCGCCATGTTTCAAACCCGTGCCGATATTAGCAAACTTGAAACCTCTTATGCGAATTATGATAAGAGGCGTGGCTTGTATTATATTCTCGCACCGCAAGATGGCTACATTAATAAAGCGATTAAAGCTGGAATTGGCGAAAGTTTTAAAGAAGGCGAACCCCTGGTGGGAATAATGCCTTCCAATTATGAACTGGCCGTGGAAACTTATGTTGCCCCTATAGATATGCCTTTGCTGCATGTAGGGGAATCTGTAAGAGTTCAGTTTGACGGGTGGCCGGCGATCGTTTTTAGCGGTTGGCCCAATAGTTCCTACGGAACTTATGGTGCAAGGATCGTGGCCATCGAAAACTTTATTAGTGCCAATGGGAAATATAGAGTCCTGCTTGCGCCAGATGAAGATGAATATGCCTGGCCCAGTGAGATAAAAATTGGTTCGGGTGCTTCTACATTGGCTTTACTGGAAGATGTACCAATCTGGTATGAGCTCTGGCGACAGTTAAATGGATTCCCGCCAAACTACTATTCTCCTGCCGACGCTGCGAATTCAAAAGCCGCTGAAAAATGAGAAAATTAATCTGCATTGTCATAGCATTACTGGCCCAGTTTACTTATGCCTTTCAACAGGATAGTTTAAATCTGGATTTTGAGGAGTATCTGGCTATTGTGAAAAAATACCATCCGCTGGTGAAACAGGCCAATTTAAAAGTTGACGAAGGAGATTTTAAACTTCTCAAAGCCCGCGGATTTTTTGATCCAAAGATTGAAGCAGATTTTTCTGAAAAGGATTATAAGGATACCGAGTACTATAATATTTTCGGGGCGGCATTTAAGGTGCCCACCTATTACGGACTTGAATTTAATGCGAAATTTGAAGACAATTCCGGGGAATATTTGAATCCGCAAAACACGGTGCCAGACGAAGGCCTTTACTCTGCCGGGGTTTCCCTGGATATTACCAATGGGATCTTTATGAGTGAGCGTATGGCTGCTCTTAAACAGGCTAAAATATACCAGGATCAATCCCAGGTTAAAAGGGATCTTATGATCGCCGATATTTTGTACAATGCATCCAGCACTTATTTTGAATGGTATAGTGCCTATCAGGAGCTGTTGCTGTACCGTAATTTTTTGAACAATGCTGAATTTAGGTTGAAATCTGTAAAAACTCAGTTCAGGTTGGGGGATAAACCCGCGGTTGATACCCTGGAAGCAAATATTACTTTTGAAAATCGGGAACTTCAACTGGAACAAGCCAGGTTAAATTATCTCAAGGCCGCCCTAAAATTGTCTAATTATCTCTGGGCAGAGGCTAACATTCCATTAGAAATAACTCCTGAAGTAACGCCGAATGAAGATCTCTTTGAAAGGGTGACCACCATGTGGATGGAAAATGAAATTGGCGCTACAGAAAATATTGATCAAAATCCGAAGATCAGGTTTCTGGAATATAATCTAGATATGTTGCAAATTGAAAAACGCTTAAAAGCCAATAAACTATTGCCAGATCTTGATCTCAGCTATAATTTTCTTACGAATCAGCCGGAGGAATGGCGGGCTCTTAACACTCAGGATTATAAATTTGGTTTCAACTTTAAATTACCCATTTTCCTCAGAAAGGAACGCGGGGATTTACAACTTGCAAAACTGGAAGTTGAAAATTCTCAATATGAACTTTTAAATGCCAGCCTGGAAATCAAGAATAAATTACAAAGCCTTCAGAATGAGATTATATCTTTTAGAAATCAACGTTTTAAACTAAATAGCCTGGTTTCCGATTATGCAACCCTGGTGGATGCAGAACAACGTAAATTTCAATTAGGGGATAGTTCCCTTTTCCTGGTAAACAACAGGGAGAACTCTTATATTTCAGCAAAACTGAAGGAGATTGAAGTGATTGTGAAATACCTGAAAAGTCAGGCAGAATTGTTGAAAATCAAAGCGATTTTCTAAAAATAGAACAGATTCTCAATTTGCTTAGGTTCGGCAAATAGACTGTAAGCTTTTCAGTAAAACAAGACCAAAAAGAGGGCTGCAGTAATGCAGGCTTTTTAATTTTACATTTATGCCTCAAAAAAATATCGATTATTCTGTTTTAGAACTGGCTGTGGTAGGACAGGATATTCCGCATCCCGAAGTTTTTAAAAATAGTGTTGAAATTGCGAAGACTGCAGAAAGTTTAGGCTATAAAAGGTTCTGGCTGGCAGAGCATCATAATATGGTTAGTATTGCCAGTTCTGCCACTACCGTTCTAATGAGTCATATCGCTGCCAAAACTGAAAGTATCAGGATTGGCTCAGGCGGAATTATGCTACCCAATCACTCACCTCTTATCGTGGCGGAGCAATTTGGTACTTTAGGTTCGCTATATCCTAACAGAATAGATATGGGATTGGGCAGGGCGCCGGGAACAGATCAGGTAACGGCACATGCCATTAGAAGTGACCGGATGAACTCGGTTTTTAAATTTCCACATGAAATTGATGAAATTCAGCGTTATTTCAAAAATGAAAGGAAAACTACCAAGGTAAGGGCTACTGTAGCTGAAGGAGTTGATGTGCCCATGTATATCCTTGGTTCCAGTACAGATAGTGCCCATGTAGCTGCTGAAAAAGGACTGCCCTATGTATTTGCCAGCCATTTTGCACCTGCTCAGTTATTCCAGGCGATGGAAATTTATTATAAAGAGTTTCAGCCCTCAGAATATTTGGATGAGCCTTATAGTATCGCCGGAATCAATGTGATTGCTGCTGATACCAATGCTGAAGCTGAAAGAATCTCTACAAGTTCCCTGAAAATGATGGTGGGTGTGCTAACCGGTAATCTGGATTATCTCCAGAAACCTGAAGAGATGACGCCAGAGCTTACTGAAATTAGGAACCATCCTCAACTTTCCAGAATGCTGGAATATGCGTTCGTGGGAGATCGTGATACCGTGAAAGCAAAGACCGAAGATTTTATCAGGAAGACAGGAGTAGATGAGGTAATTGTCACCTCACATATTTACTACCAGGAAGATAGATTGAAATCTCTTAAAATCTTTTCTGAAATCATGAAGGAGATCAACCAGGGGACTTTACACTAAGGATTGTAAACTCAAAAGAAGAGTATTTGCACTAATTTTTCAGCACAAGCTTCTGTTCATCTACTGTTTCCAGGTGATCAATTATTTTTTGGAACTCATCTGACAATGGTCGAGGATTTGGGAGGGGGTCGGG
>CAXGBX010000092.1:0-7813 GCA_964008195.1 uncultured Flavobacteriaceae bacterium | reverse complement strand
AGTGATTTTTTTTTCCTGTTGATCCAGGATACAAAAAGAAAGTCCATTCAGGCTCACCTGAATGGACAGTTTCTTATTACTTTTATTTTCTCTAATTATCTTTGTCTCCTCCATATCTGTCAAATCCATTACCACTGGTACTTACTTCGGTCATGGAACCAACACTAATATAACGCCCGTTAATATCGTCTACAGATTGTACTTCATTTTCCTGAAGGATTAATGTCCTGTCCTGATCTGAAAGTACTACCGCCTTAGCAACTCTGGCTTCAAAAACAGGTATTTTATTTTCTCCTTTTGTAATGGTCCCTGCTCTAAGCTCAAACTTCTCATCAACACCATCAATAGGCACATTCATCATGGTACGGTATCTTTCCTGATTACCATTAAAAAGAGAATCTTTTACCGGAACGAAACCTAAAGTATCAATAATTACTTTTTCAATATATTGATCTACTCCGTAGGTTTTTTTGTATTCTTCATCAAGTAGTGTAGTGTCACGACGTTGAGTAATAGCAAATTCTGCAGTATCAATGAATTTTACAAGACTGTCCCAGTCTGCTGTAAACTTTCCGATTACTTCCTGGTGCGCTAGCTCTGCGTTTCTAATGTCTTTCAGGTTTTTAACAACCTTAGTGTATCTTTTCTCCTTAATCTTGTTGAACTGAATCGGTTCGTAAACCGCGTTGAAAGTAAGATATGCCAGGAAGATAATCACCAACCAAAGAAGTATCTGTATTACAAATCTCATGCTTTAATAGTTTATGTTTTAATTTGAAGGTTATTGGTTACACGCAAATCTACAACTTTTTTTTATTCGTAAAAGTTTCTGCCATAAAAATCCATTCTTATCTTTGAGATTTTATGTACTTTCTATGGAAAAACCCACTCCGGATTCTTTTTTTAAATTATTAGTTGAAGATCTTGGATTTACAGCTACAGATAAACAGGATGTAGCTTTGCAAATGTTATCTGAATTTGTAGTGAATGGAGGGAAAGATAGATTGTTCTTATTGAGAGGTTTTGCCGGAACAGGAAAAACTACCATCATAAGTACGTTGGTGAAGAATCTGTGGAAAATAAGAAAATCCGGGGTTTTGCTTGCTCCAACGGGTCGTGCTGCGAAAGTGATCTCTAACTACTCAAATAAAGAGGCATTCACGATTCATAAAAAGATATATTTTCCGAAGAAGTCAAGTGGAGGAGGAGTGCAGTTTACACTTCAGCCAAATAAACATAAAAATACCTTGTTTATAGTAGATGAAGCCTCGATGATTTCAGATGATGGCGGAAATTCCAAGTTATTCGAAAATGGTTCGTTGCTTGACGATCTTATCCAATATGTATATCAGGGGCATAATTGCCAGTTGATACTTATTGGGGATACCGCGCAGTTACCACCGGTAAAGATGGATTTAAGTCCGGCGCTGGAGGAAGAAAAACTTGAGTTTAATTACAATAAGAAAGTTTCTTTTATAGAACTGGATGAAGTGGTAAGACAAAGTGAGGAAAGTGATATTTTACATAATGCTACTTTAGTTAGGGAAAGCCTCCAGGAAGAGTTCTATGAAAGTTTTCAGTTTGAACTTTCAGAAAATAAAGATGTAATTCGACTTACTGATGGTTATGAAATCATGGATGCTATCCAGGATTGTTACACTTCAGAAGGTCATGAAGATACCAGTATCATTGTTCGGTCTAACAAAAGAGCGAATATGTATAATCAGCAAATACGCTCCAGAATCCTTTTTCAGGAAGAAGAACTTTCCGCAGGAGACTATTTAATGGTGGTAAAAAATAATTATTTCTGGGTGAAACCTACGAGTGAAGCCGGATTTATTGCTAATGGGGATATTGTGAAAGTTTTAGAAATCTTTGGATTCAAGGAGCTTTATGGATTCAGGTTTGCTGAAGTCCAAATACAAATGGTGGACTATCCAAAAATGCGAGCCTTCGAAACGGTGATCATGCTGGATACCTTGACGAGCAATACTCCATCCCTTACTTACGATGAATCCAATAAACTATACGAAGAGGTCAAGAAAGACTATGCAGATGAGCGCTCCAAGTACAAACAATTCATGAAAATTAAAAACAATAAATATTTCAATGCTTTGCAGATTAAATTTTCCTACGCTATCACCTGTCACAAATCACAGGGTGGGCAATGGAAAAATGTATTTATTGAACAACCTTATCTGCCAAATGGGGTAGGAAAAGAATACCTTCGGTGGCTATATACAGCGATGACCCGTGCTCAAAACAAATTATATTTAATAGGTTTTGGTGATGACTTCTTCGCATCTAAATAATTTCTAATTTTACTGAAAAACTATATGAGACAAACTTCCAAGAACCGAACTATAGCCATGATCCCGGCAAGATATGAAGCTTCCAGATTTCCGGGGAAACTAATGCAGGATCTTAATGGAAAAACAGTAATTACAAGAACGTATGAAGCGGCAGTAGAAACCGGACTTTTTGATGAAGTTTATGTCGTCACCGATAGTAATAAGATCTTTGATGAAATTGTGAATGAAGGCGGACAGGTAATTCGAAGTAAAAAAGAACATGAATGTGGAAGTGATCGTATTGCCGAGGCTGTAGAAGAAATGGATGTGGATATCGTGGTGAATGTTCAAGGTGACGAACCATTTATAGATAAGAATAGTCTTGCTAAACTGCTGGAAGTTTTTGAACAGGAAGGTGCTGAGAATATAGATCTTGCTTCTTTGAAAACTCCTATGATGGAAAATGATGAAATTACCAATCCGAACAATGTAAAAGTAATCACCGCGGAAGATGATTTTGCCCTTTACTTTTCACGATTTCCTATTCCTTATCCTAGGGACACTTCAGCAAATGTTACTTATTTTAAGCATATTGGAATATACGCTTTTAGAAAATCTGCACTAATGGATTTTTATCGCTTGCCCATGCTTCCGTTAGAGGCTGCTGAAAAGATTGAGTGTATACGATATCTGGAATACGGAAAGAAAATTAAGATGGTGGAAACCAGCGTAAAAAGTATTGGCATAGATACACCTGAAGATCTAGAAAAAGCAAGGAAGCTGTTGAGTTAATTACTCACAGCTTCCTTATAGGTTTTTAACGCTCTTTCTCGGGCTTCTTTATGATCTACCATTTTTTCTGGGTAATCATCTGTGCCGTATTCAGGCACCCATTCTTTTATATATTCTTTGTCCTTGTCAAATTTATCAATCTGGGTGGTTGGATTGAATATCCTGAAATATGGGACAGCATCTACGCCACTCCCGGCGACCCATTGCCAGTTTCCAACATTGGAGGACATCTCATAATCCAACAATTTTTCAGCAAAATAGGCTTCTCCCCAACGCCAGTCTATCAACAAATGCTTGCATAAAAAACTCCCAACCAGCATTCTGACCCGATTGTGCATAAAACCAGATTCGTTTAACTGGCGCATCCCGGCATCAACAAGGGGATAACCGGTTTTACCTTTCTTCCATAGTTCAAATTCATCTTCATTATTTCGCCAGTTAATGCGATCATATTTTTTTCTGAAAGCATCGGTTACCGTATCTGGAAAATGAAAAAGGATTTGCATGAAGAATTCACGCCACACCAGTTCATCCAGAAATGTTTTATTGCGTTGTTTGTCTGCATCCCGCACCATTTGCCGTATGCTTACAGTCCCAAATCTTAGATGTGGACCCAGGCGTGAAGTGCCTTCTACCGCCGGGTAATCCCTTTTATCTTCGTAATCTTTAATAAGCCCCGGAGTCACTTTATAATCGGGTACTTTTAAAGAGGATTTTTTGAATCCCATATCCGCCAGGCTAAGATTTGGAAGCCTGCTGTTCTGGTAGAGATTGTCCATGAACCTTGTAGTGTAGTGGAAATCCAAATCTGTATTGCTGAATTTATCCCTCCAGGTATTTTTGTACGGAGTATAAACCACATAGGGATCGCCGTCTCCTTTCACCACTTCATCTTTTTCAAAAATCACCTGATCCTTAAAATCAAGGAATTCTATATTTTTTTCTTCAAGAAATTCTTTTATAGTTTTATCACGGTCTTTAGCGTAAGGCTCATAGTCACGATTGGTAAAAACCTTTGTAATTTCGTAATTTGAAACTAATTCTTCAAAAATTTCTTTAGGCTTACCATGATACATGGCGATTGAACTACCATATTTATCTTGGAGTTCGTCTCTCATTTTTTGAAGCTCATCGTAGATGAAACTCACACGCGCGTCATCTTCGGGTAACTTATCTAAAATTTCTTTGTCAAAAATGAAAAGAGGAAGAACAGGTAAATCATCTCTAAGGGCCGCTTTGAAACCTGCATTGTCATCTAATCTCAAATCCCTTCTAAACCAAAAAATGTTTACTTTCTTGCTCATTAATTGCTGTTTATAGTGGAAAGACCTCCGTCAATACCAAGAATCTGGCCTGTAATCCAGCTACTGTTCTCACTTAAAAGAAAAGCGGCGAGATTGGCGATATCTTTAGGTTCTCCAACTCTTTTTAGAGGATGTCTTTGTTCCATTTTCTTTCTTTTATCATCATTAGACAATAGTTTTTCTGCCAGTGGTGTATCAGTAAGGGATGGCGCTATAACGTTTACCCTGAAATTTGGAGCATATTCTGCTGCTAGTGATTTTGCGAAGCCTTCAATTGCTCCTTTAGCAGCAGCTACATTGGTATGAAATGGCATACCTACTTTCACGGCTACCGTGCTAAAAAACACCAGGCTCGCCTGATTCGAATTTTTCAGTTTATCAAGAACACCTTTGACGCTTCTAACCAATCCGAAGAAATTCAGGTTCATTTCTTTTTCGAAATCGTCCGGTTTGATCATCTTAAACGGTTTTAAATCTATACTACCCGGGCAATATACCAATCCGTCAATAGTATCTGGTAGATCAAGATCTGCAATATCGTCATTTAATACATCAAACTCAATATGTGTGACCTTATCAGTATCTAAGTCGGCCTTATTTCTGGAAGCAATGATGATATTATTATTTTCGTTCAGTAATTCTGAGATTTGATAACCAATTCCAGAGGAACCACCTATCAATAAAATGTTCTTTTTCATGATTTCTAATTTAAGATATCTTGTTTTAAAGTTTGAGAATTGCTTGATTCAGCTTTAAACTCTCCAAAAATTTCGATCAGTTTTTCTTTCCGGTAATCAAAAATTTCATTAAGTTTTGATTTTACTAGAATTGGATGCACTAGCTGACCAAGGATGCCAAAGGGAAGCTTATAATCTATAATATCTTCCATTTCCACACCTCCGGGAATAGCTTTAATAAAATGTTTATGATGCCACAGAGAGTAAGGACCGAAGCGTTGTTCATCAACAAAATATTCACCTTCCTTTACGTGAGTGATTTCAGTAACCCATTTTGTTTTGATACCTGCTACCGGGGTTACCAGGTATTGTATTATCTGCCCGGGAAACATGGGTCTGTCGCCACCTGAAATGATTTTAAAACCCATATAATCTGGTGTGATCGTTTTCAGGTTTCGGGGATCAGCTAAAAACTGCCAGGCTTCTTCCTGACTAATAGGTAATTTCTGAACACTCCTTAGGGTATAAAGCTTCATTATTTTTTGTTTAAGGTAAATTTACGTTTCATTTTGTTTAAAATAAAAATAAAATAGTTAAACAAAATATAAATGAAACTGCTGTGCCCGGGTATGAGACGTGAAGGAAACTTAACTTATTAGTATATTTACCGTAACTAAAATTAATTATCACCATGAAAAAACTATTATCTATTGCAATAATTTTTTGCATAAGCTTATCAGTAAACGCACAAATTGATGCTCCGCAGCCGAGTCCATTTGGAAAAATAGAACAGAAGGTTGGTCTTACCGATGTAACAATTGAATATTCCAGACCTGGAATGAGGGGAAGAACCATTTTTGGTGATCTTGTACCTTACGGAGAAATTTGGAGAACAGGAGCCAATGCCAATACCAAAATCACTTTTAGTGATGATGTGATGATCAATGGGAAAGAGCTTAAAAAAGGTTCTTATGCTATTTATTCTATTCCAGCCGAAGATAACTGGGAAGTGATATTCTATAATTCAACCGATAACTGGGGTGTTCCTCAAAATTGGGATGAGAGCAAAGTTGCATTAAAAGCTACTGCAGAAACTATGGAAATGCCTATGGATATGGAAACATTTACCATAGTTATAGATGAGCTTAAAAATGATTCTGCTGCCCTTAACTTTATATGGGAAAATACGGTGGCAATGTTAAAGCTGGAAGTTCCTACGGAAAAGAAAGCAATGGCCAGTATAGAAAAAGTAATGAATGGCCCTACAGCCAATGATTATTTTGCAGCGGGTACTTTTTACCATGAAGCGGGTAAAGATCTTGATAAAGCCTACCAATGGGTTTCTAAGGCTACTGAAATGGCTGGTGATCAGGCTTTCTGGATGTTAAGAAGAAAATCTCTAATTGAAGCTGAAATGGGTAAAAAGAAGGAAGCAATCGCAACAGCTAAAAAATCTATGGCTTCAGCTGAAAAAGCGAATAACGCTGATTATGTAAAAATGAATAAAGAATCTATTGCAGAGTGGGAAGGAAGTAAATAACTTTTAACCCATTTTTTCAGAAAAGGTTTTCTAAGATTTGTTACGTCATCCTGAACTTGTTTCAGGATCTCATAAGAAGCTGAAATAATTTCAGCTTGACGATTTCAAGACTTTAGAAAACCTTTCTCTTTTAAACGCTTATCCGTAAAGATCCCTAATCACAAATCTGGGATGTTGTATGTCACATTGAGCGCAGTCGAGATGTCTTTTGTTTATCTTTCGACTTTAGTTTATCCTGAGCGAAGTCGAAGGGCCCAAGATGACAAAATTCATCTTTAGGTGCAAAAGCGAACAAGCATTCTTTTAATATTCTAAGCCAATTTCGCTGCGGACTTTATCGAGTAAACTCATTAAATCCCTGGTGTTTTCCAGACTCCAGATATTACTTTCAAATTTTCCTTTTTGGAGTTTTTCAGTCACATGCGCGGCTTCAAAATTATAGCCATTAGACTTTACCTTAAAATCTTTTATTGTTTCCTCTCCGTTGGCAATTACTGTAACACTGGTTGGTTCATGAAACCTGGAATTGAGGATGATTTTTCCATTTTCCAGAATAATCTCTGCAATAGTGGGTGTTTCTTTTTTAAAAGTTGAAAACAGATCAGCCTCAACACCTTCCTGATAAGTGAATTTCACCCTGCACTCTGCATCAACACCGGTTTCGGTAAATTTAGCAACAGCGCTTATTTTTTCAGGGTTCCCTAAAATACTATAAGCTAGAAATATTGGATAGATGCCAATGTCTAAAAGACTGCCTCCTCCCAGGGATTTATTGAACAATCTTTTTGTAGAATCAAATTCTGCCTCGAAACCAAAATCAGCTTTAATAGAAAGCACTTTTCCGAATTCACCAGAATTGATCCTTTTTGATATATACTGAAAATGAGGCAGGAACCTGGTCCACAGAGCCTCCATCAAAAAAAGCTTTTTCTGTTTAGAAAGCGCAATCATTTCTTCAGCTTCCTCCAGATTCATGGCAAATGGTTTTTCGCATAAAACCGCTTTCTTGTGCTGAAGGCATTTTAAAGTCAATTCATGATGGAAGCTATGAGGAGTGGCGATATAGATAACATCTACTTCTGTATCTTCCATTAGTTCTTCATAAGAACCATAGGCAACTTTAGCTGAATGCTTTTCTGAAAATTCTTTTGCATTCTTAAGGCTTCTACTTGCAACGCCGTATAATTCTGCATTATCAACATATACCAG